>NZ_JACJQM010000180.1:0-8423 GCF_014696655.1 Nostoc sp. FACHB-888
TACTTGAAGATTTCGGCTACTGCTGTTTACGAGAATCATAATTAAGTTTTTGCCGACCAATGGTCAGCAAATTCCAATGCCGACCAACGAACGACAACTGCGGTTTTTAGCAAAAGCTGAGTTGGAACCGACTGTACAAGCGAATGTATGGCAGCAGGCAGTAGAGCAAGCTGGGAATAAGATTTCTTCTGGTCGTATAGTGAAAGATGTTGTGGATAAAATACGCGAAAGTCCGAAAGTACCCAATCCTTACCATATTGGTGAAATATGCATCCTTCTGCCCAAAGATAACCTAGACTTGAGAGGTAAAACAGGTTATTGGGGCGTGGTAACTCATGTTGGGGAATACAATTGTACACTCCAGACATGGGACGGCGACTACACCGTAAAAATCGAACAGGTGAAATCACTAAAATTGCTTGATGAAGATTGCTTTTTTATGCAGCAGTTATGTGTGAGGTTACGGCAGTTGCATCAAGTGGCCAGCCGTGACCCTTCTGTAGATTGGCTGTTGCAGGGGTTGGGGAAACAAGCTAAACCTTATTTATCTTCGTTGCAGGCAAAGCTGCTGGTGGCTGTGGAACGGGAGTACAAAATCGAGTGGAGGCAACAGAAATGATGGTGCAGCTAGGAAACATTGAAGAAGGCAGGAGGCAGGAGGCAGAGGGCAGAAGGTTCAATGTTTTGTAGGGGATTCCAACCCCTCCTAAATTGGGGCTACCAAATTGAAAATTTGGTGGGGGTCTTAAACCCTTGTTCCATGATTGTCAGGCAGAGAGCAGAAACCAGTATTTCTTCTGCCTCCTGCCTTCTGCCCTCTGCCTTTCTTGATAATTTAATGCAACAAAGTTCACTAAACTCGTTTAGTTTCAAATATTTCTCGCCACAATTTAAATTCCGGACAATTGCACCAAAGGGTAACGAACCCATCAAAAAGTTTAGTTTCTGAATTTTTAACTCCCCTCGGGAGAACTTGGATCAAGATAGGAATATCCAAATCACATTTCCAATTTTCTATTTCTTTTTGAAGTTGGGCAATACTGTCTTGATGGAATCCTCGGTCGTTGTTGGAACACTGAACAAGTAAACATCCATTATCAGAATCTTTGACTCGCTTGATTGAGAAATTAATCTGCGTCCACATTAATTGGACTTCATTGAAAATATTAGGCAAACCATAGTGATTGCCTAATATTGCCTTTCGGCGTTTCGATTCACCCATAGTCCCCCTCAGCAATACAAATTTTGACAAGGATGACGAAGAAGATTCCTTATCTTCTGACGACGAGTAAGCTCAGTAGCGCTCAGATTAACCCTCTGGGGATTATTAACTACTAATACTATTGTAACGATAAATCAAGGGTTTCAAGTATTTTGCAGTTGCAAGGATTGGGGAAGCAAAGCAAACCAAACCTTACCTGTCATCCTTGCACGCTTTGCTGCTGGCAGCTGTTGAGAGAGAGTACAACCTTGTGTGGAGACAGCCAAAGTAAACTTGATCGTTAATGCAATAATTCAAAAATTACCTCATTGCATGAAAGCGGTAACGCGAACGCGAACTGCGTCTGGTAGAGTTGCCATGCCGGAATGGCCTATCGCTTCAATGAAAGAGTTGATCAGGGTAAAATGGTCGTTTGAAATCCTTCCAATAAAACTGCAATCGCTCTGACTAACTGCTCTGGCTCCACAGGTTTTGTAATATGAGTTTGAAATCCGACCTGAAGTGCCCGTTGCTGATCCGTTTCTGTGGCATAAGCAGTTAGTGCAATTGCTGGGATCATTCCACCTAGATTAGATGGTAGCGCTCGAATTTTCTCTATTAGCATATAGCCATCCATCTGGGGCATCCCAATGTCACTCACTAGCAGGTCGGGAATGGATTGTTCCAATGCTTGTAATGCCTCCAATCCAGAAGCAACAGCCGTCACGGTTGCCCCACTCTGTTCCAAAACAAAAGTTTGAAACTCACGGGTATCTGGTTCATCATCTACCAACAAAATTTGAATACCTGCTAACGGCAATCCTGTCTCTGCTTGGGGCCCGATAGGTTGAGGTGCAATGGGTGATATCTGTTGCATCGTCGGCAATTGCACAATGAAGGTTGCACCTTGCCCTTCACCGAAGCTCTCTACCAGCACTGTTCCCCCGTGCATCTCAACAATTTGTCGCACAATTGCCAGCCCTAATCCCAAACCGCCAAACTTGCGCGTGGTTGAACCATCCTCTTGTCGAAAATACTCAAACACATAAGGCAGAAACTGCGGATTGATACCTTTACCTGTGTCGATGACTCGAATTTGTGCCAGCCCGTCAAGCTGTCGCAGTTCAACACTCACTTGTCCGCCGTTAGGCGTGAACTTGACAGCATTGGTCAACAAGTTCCAAACAACCTGCTGCAAACGGGCTACATCTCCAGAAACCAGAGCGCTCTCTGGAGCAAGATCCAGCACGATCTCAATGTTTTTTGCCTCTGCCGCCAATCGCACTATTTCTACAGCAGCAGAAATCACAAAGGTCAAACTAACAGGAATCACTGTTAAAGATAGTTTGCCTTGTATAATGCGGGAGAAGTCAAGCAAGTCTTCAATCAATTGCGTCTGTAGTTTGGCGTTGCGTTCAATGATTGCTAAAGCTTCTCGTTGACGAGCAGCATCGAGTTTGCCGTTTTGGAGTAATTGAGTCCAACCCAGGATGGGATTGAGGGGTGAGCGCAACTCATGAGACAGCACCGCCAGAAATTCATCTTTGATGCGGTTGGCGTTTTCGGCGACTTCTCGTGCGGTTTGTTCTCGCTGTAAAAGTTGTTCTCGTTGAGCCTGGGCGCGTCTGAACGCATCAATGTCTGTGCCAGTGCCAAACCATTGCACAATTTGTCCTTGTTCGTCACGAATGGCGATCGCGCGCGAGAGAAACCAACGATAGGTATGATCAGCCTGGTATTTCAAGCGAAATTCAGCTTGATAGGGGCTTCCGGTGGCCAGGGCAGTACTCCACAGTTGACTCGTGCTTTCAAAGTCATCCGGGTGAATGATTTCAGTTGATGCGTGAATATCTTGAGTCTGCTCCAGTGTCAGCCCGGTATAAGTTGTCCATTGCTGATTCACATATTGCGTGTTGCCTTGAGCATCGCTAATCCAAACCTGTTGCGGCATTGCATCCGCCAGTTGGCGAAATTGCGCTTCCCGTTGCAAAATGGTAGCTTCTGCCTGTTTGCGAGCGTGGATATCGACTGATGCGCCGAACCAACGAATAATCTCGCCCGTTTGTAGATTTTGGTAAGGCTCGGCGCGAACAAGAAACCAGCGATAGGTTCCCGCCGCCGAGCGAATCCGATGTTCGACCGAGAAAACGCTGCTCGTACGCCGTGCTTCGTTAAACGCTGCCATTGTGCGCTCGCCATCCTCCGGGTGAACAAAATTAGCTGCCACCTGCGCTGCCGTCGTCGGTTCGTAAGGAACTCCGGTGTAGTTGCTCCATTGCTTGTTGAAAAACTCTACCCTCCCTTCGGCATCTGTAATCCAAACAATTTGTGGAACAGCATCTGCCATCACCCGAAACCGTTGCTCACTCTCACGCAAGGCAGCTTCGGCATAGGTACGTGAGAGCATTGTCCAGATGCGGTTTGCCAATTCACGCATCAACTCAATCTCATCAGTGCGCCAGTTGTATTGTTCCTGATGATAAACACCAAGTGTAAATTTCCATTCGCCGTCTCTAATCAAAGGCACATTTATAAACGAACCAATTTTGAGGGCGGCGAATCGCTCTTGGTTGGCAATGCGCGCATCTGTGGAAACATCCCTAACAACAATGGGGTTTCCAGTTCTGGCTATCTGGAAAAACTCCTCTGTAAGAAATTCCAGCAGCCGATAAACGCCTACTAAACTCGGTACATCCTCCTGGTACCAATCATCCTGGACTACGGCTTCGTTTGTTCTCTCGTTGATTTTGATGAAAGCACACCTGGACGTTTTAAGATAACGGTTCAACTGCTCGCCTACCGTCTGAAGAATATCGTCCACACTGGTTGCTTCAATCAAGTTCTGAGTAACTGTGGCCAGAAATTCGGCGTTCAGTTGTGCCTGTTTGCGTTGGGTGACATCGCTTGCTGCGCCAAGCCACTCCACGATTTCATGTTGTGCATTCAGCAGTGGGATCGCCCGCGAAAACGTCCAGCCAAGCGTCCCATCTCGCTGAATGACTCGATGTTCTAACTCAAACGTACTCTTGGTGCGAACCGCAGCTCGGATGGCAGCCCTCACCTGCGGCTGATCTTCGGTTGGAACGTACTGTTCCAGCCATGTGCCGCTTGAATTATCGATGCTGGCAAGAAAATTCTTGCCTTCGAGGTAACGCATCTCGCTCCAATCCGCGCTCATTTTATACACAATGTCTGAGCTAGCGGTAATGAATAAGCGCAGTTGCTCTTCTGAAGACCGCAAGGCAGCTTCGGCCCGCTTGCGATCGCTAATGTCAGCAGCGATGCCCGACATCCGTACAGCACGGCGCGGTTGAGTCTCAAAGAACGTCTGCCCAGTAATTGCCAGCCATCGCACCGCTCCATCTGAATGCACCACGCGGATTTCCTGACGAAGTGCGCCGTCACCATTAGGGTCAATGGCGCAGGCGAGCGCACAGGCGTAACCTGTGCGTTCGTCCGGGTGAATCAACGTGGCGAGTGCTTCCCTAAGATCCAGTGTGCTGTCGGTAGGTAGCCCAAAAAGCGCCAGCATTCGGGCATCTAATTCGGTACGGTCGTTCTGGATATCCCACACAAATGTCCCCATCTCTGCTGCATCGAGAGCCAGCTGCAACCGCGCCTCGCTCTGCCGCAGATTCTCCTCAACTCGCTGGCGTTCCTGCTGTTCGATTGATAACTGTTCATTCTCTTGGCTCACCGCTTCGTATGCTTGTGCAAGGCTCTTGTGTTCTTCCTTCAATTGCCGCTCGTTATTTAAAGGCATCTCTACCATGATGATAGCTCTTGTAATTCGCCATCCTATAGCAAGCCAGCGTCTGGCTGCGTCTTTTCGGGTGGCCGTTTTCCCAGCGATTAATCGTTAGAAAAGTCACTCCAAGTTTAGCCGCAAACTTCTCCTGGGTCACCTTCAGGGCTTGCCCAAGTTATCAAGAAAGCTCATATCTTGCACCTAACCAGAGAAACCACAAATTGGCGAATAAAGCGATAAAAGTATGACCAAAAGAGATAGATGCTAATTAAGTAAAGTCAAGTTTTTAATTTAACTGAAGTATCTAGTGATGTTACTGTTTCTAAGTCAGAGTTATGACAACCAAATGACTTCTCCACTCTGTCCTGTTACTGTTGTGATGTTTTGACAAATTTCTTCTACCAGTTGTTGAGCAAGTGCTTCTGGGATGTTGTTGTTCCCAAATATCACTTGAATACCAGGACTTTCAAAAGAAAATGCAATTTCACATTCCATTACTTCTATGCGGTAATCGCCCCAACCAGAGATGCTTCTTGAGGGTACAGAGTTTGGATGTAAAGCCTCGGGAAATAACTTAGAGGGCAAGTTAAACCAATCATCATCAGTTTGCTTAATCAGAAAGTCCATTTTAGATTTGCACTCTTGGTTCAAAATATGAGAGAAAGGGCGTGCAATATGGAAATTTATGAAAGTAAGAACAATGCTTGCCCACGCCCAAGAGTTAGTTTACACCTTGAAAGAGTTGATGCCCACACAGTACCAAAAAGATAACCTTGAAGCAATGTTGGGGTTATTCTTACAAGCGCAAGGACATCCGTTACCTGAACACAGTCAAACGAAATCTCCCAGTGCATTAAGTCGATTTTTAAATATTAATCCTTGGAGAACAAGGGAGATGATTCGTATAATTCGCCAGCACGTACTGCAAACACTCTTAAGGATTTTTTCCCAATCTAGTAAAGGACGCAAACCATTTTTACAGGTAATTGTCGACCTCACAACTTTAGAAAAACGAGGTAAATTTAAAGATTTTAAAGATTTAATAAGAGTTTATAACTCTAAGCGTGGTCTACATCTGGTAGTAGTTTATTTAGTTGTTGGAAAGTGGCGTATACCTTGGAGTTTCCGAGTATGGAGAGGCAAGGGTACTCCCTCTCCAGCACAGTTAGGATTAAAGCAAGTCTTGCGTTTGCCTAAATGTTTAACTCAAAAATTTCAAGTGATGATTTTGGCTGACACTGCCTTTAGCAGTGTTGAATTTCTTCATGGTGTACGCAAGCTTAAATATCATGCAGTCACGGGTATCCCTATTAATCGTAAATTAATTGATGGCAGAATTTTAAGACATTTACATAAGCAGGGGCAACAAGTTCGTTTGGTTGGTTTAAAGTTTCCCGTTACCGTATCTTGGTATTACTTAAAGCGCGATAAAGGCAAGCTTGAAAAACGTTTTGTTTTATCGACTCGACCCATAAAAGCTTCTACTCTCAAATGGTGGGGTAAACGTCGTTGGCAGATCGAAGGATGGTTTAAAACTGCCAAGCATCGCTTCGGTTTACATCGTTTTGGGCAAGGGACTCTGCTTGGTGTATATCGCTGGCTCATCCTTTCTCTTATTGCTTACCTCATAGCTCACTGGACTTATCTCCAAATTCAGTTCCCATCACCCCCTGATTGGGGTCAGGCTGCACAAACTGCACTTGAATCTATTTTCCCTCAAATAGTTGTGTCTCTTCTTTTACTTGAGATTGAACGATTAACTCCTCTTACACGTAGTTGTGGTTTTAACATTCATATTTCCAGGTGCAAGATGTGAGTTTACTTTGTGGCGCATAACTTGAGCAACCCAGTTTGAAACCATAAAGTGAGCAAATTCCTCATCTTATGCTTTCAGTGACAAGAGCGATCGCCCATAGTCAACACAAAATAAGGATGCATTATCTTTTATCCGATATAATCTACGATTAAAACACACGAAACCCCAGACACAACACTTTCACCAATATGCGATCGCGGAGGGAGCATGTTGGCAACGGAATATAAACTATTGCGCTGCGGATGAATTTTGTTTGTCTTTGGTATCGCCTTTGATGCGTAATCCAGGGATACACACTTACATGGTGCTAACTTTTAGTTATAGTTAGCCGTAACTTATTATAGGCACAATTAACTATAGCTTTGACTGAGTGCAAAGATAGTTTACAAAAATTGCTCAGGCGGTTGCCATAATATTGGTTTAGCGAAGTATTGAGGGGCAGGCATCTGAAGAATGCATTCGGGAAAACTTTTCTCCCTTGCTTCGTGCCTGTCCCTCAATCTCTAAGATTCGGATCATGGATAACTGCAACTGCCTTGATGGTCAACCGTCTGGGAATACAAATTGTCTGCTTTAATTACAAAAATCATCTACCCGAATATCCCGCCAGACATCAGAAACCTGCCAGCCAGAGTTGCCCACAGATTGTACTGGAGGATTGTCAAGGAATGGAATATAGTCGGGAACTCTAGGCTCTGAAATTGCTACTGGTTGCTCCTCAACCACAGGGGCTGAAGAATTGACAGTATTAGCTTCTTGAAGTTGGTCTTCTGCTTCTTCAATTAGCTTCATCTGTCTCAGGGTAAGCTTGTCAGATTTTTTGATGATTTTCAAAGTATGTATCTCATTAGAAGTATTCATTGGCTGTTCCCTCGAAGGCATTGGCTTAAAATTTGGACTCAAGTAAAGTTGCCAGAAATGAAGTATTAATAATTGCACGGAGTATACAAGATACACTAAATCTGTAGAAAAGACGAGTCTCTTGTTGAAGAATTTATTAATTGTGTACAAATGTGTTTTCGGGTAGATGCCCCAGCATAATAGGAGCACAAATGCCTTAAAGCGATCGCTTCTTCATCATGACTGTACATCAGGATTGTTTTGCGTTTTTGACTCCTAATAAGCAGATAATGGATGCTTGAGAGTTCTCGCTTATTAGGAACAGCGTTGAGAAACTTATCAGGTGATAAAGGCACAATCTTAGTAGTAGATGACGAAGCCAGCATCCGCAAGATTTTACAGACGCGTCTTGAGATGATTGGCTACAGTGTAGTTCAGGCAAGTGATGGTGAAGAAGCTCTATCAGCTTTTCGTCTCTCGACTCCTGATTTGATAGTTCTGGATGTGATGATGCCAAAGCTGGATGGCTACGGTGTATGTAAACAATTACGCTCATATTCAGATGTGCCAATCATCATGCTTACAGCCTTGGGAGATGTAGCAGATCGGATCACAGGGCTGGAATTAGGGGCTGATGATTATATGGCGAAACCTTTCTCTCCCAAGGAATTAGAGTCAAGAATTCGCTCGTTACTGCGACGAAGAAACGATACAACAACTACTGCTATTTCTAATTTGGGAGTAATGGTTGTAGACAATCTCAAAATTGATACCAATAAGCGACAAGTCTACAAAGCAGGTGAGCGGATTCCATTAAC
>NZ_JACJQM010000181.1:0-8337 GCF_014696655.1 Nostoc sp. FACHB-888
TCAGGCTTAATAAATTGATTATTTTCACCTTTAAAAGTGAAATCTTTAGGAAATCTGGTTTCTTCTGAATTATGCCAATAGGCATCTCTCTCACAAATTTCCCAAGCCCCAGTTAATTTTTCAAATCCTTTTAAGTTAAATTCCTGTTGGCTGAGAATTAAAACTTCATAACCTGATTTGTATTTTTTCCATCGTATTTCACAAATGGAATTAAATAGCTGTCCTTCAATTTCTCCTCTTTGATTAGGTAATTTTCTACAAATTCCACTCACAGCATGAGAGTAACGGAAAAAATAATAACTTTGAGAGTTAGAAGGGTGACTAATTAAAGTAGCGAGTTCATCATCAGCTACTAATTGCTTATGATATACATACCCTGACGGAAATTCTTGTTTCATGCAACTAAAACCTTATTCCATGCACGAACTGAACGCATAAATAAATCTTTTACACCAGATTCTGTGTCACCTTCCCATTTAAGTTGAACACCAAAATCTAATTCCATAGATTCTGCACGAACTGGAGAATCTTGATTATCTGGTTTAGAAAAACCATATTTTTTTGCTTCTTCTTGGGATAAAAACTCTCCTACCCCCAATAGAAAAGTTGAGTCCCATTCCTGTGAATGTCCCAATTGGCGAATCTTTCTGGTTTCAGAGTCAAATTGACATCCCGGATACTGGACAACTGCGCTATTGTATTGAACTCGAACAGTACCTAACCCGCGTGATTTAGAAAAACCTAACCCAAACCAACCATCATTTAAATCACGCAGCACCAAACCGATTAAGCCAAGTTGTGCCAATGTAAAATTCTTCAAATGGATTTTAGTACGAAATTCTCCATCGGTGCAAACTTGATAATTGAAAGGGCCAACCGCAACCGAACCAAATACTCGGTCAATTGCTACGCCATTACGTTCTTCTAATTTCAGTTGCGTTAAGTCAACTGGATGTGCATCTTCAATGCGAATGCGGCTTGCTATTGAAGTATTACCAAACATTTGGTCAGTAAATGAAGATTGTTCATAGATGTCGTGACTTGCTAAATTTTTAGGTAAGTAATCACCTTTCGTAGGGTCACTAGCCCAAAGTTTCTTTGTATTATTATCACCGCCAATAGTACGGACAATTCTTTCAGTATGGGCGCGAATTGCACCTTTTAAGCTGCTTCCAGGTAAATAAATTGACCACCCGCCCCGATGAAAAGTTCTGACAAATTCCATATCAGGATTTGTGGGATCTGCACCTTCACGTCCCGATTTAATCAGAATCGGCCCATCTGGGATGATGCTTAAATCAATAGTGCAATGGTTAACAAGTCGTTTGTGCATGGATGTATTTATCTCAATAAATCTGTTTAGGCTGCAACTAAATTATTTAGCTGTAATTCAGACTGTTGGAATACAAAATTAGCGGCAGTAAATAATTTATCTAGTTCATAAATGGTAAAAGGAGTCATATTTCTGGTAAACCTGTCACCATCCCGCATCATCAGTTCTAAATCTTCGCGGAAGCAATCGGGAATATTAAACAGAATTTCGCTGATAAAAATTGCTTCCGTGAAGGTAACTTGAAATGCTTTGAGAACTTCACCGATGGTTTTATAGTTACTGACAGCCATTTTGATATTCTCAAGATTGTGTATGGGTTGTAGTCGTAGAATTTTTAGGTAGATTTTCTGTTAAATATGTGATGAGAGATTGAGTCCATTTTTGTTTGGATTCTTTACCATCTTCATAGCTGGGTAATTTATCACCTAAGTTGCTATTAACTAATTCTTGCAAGTAGGTTAATAATTTTTCTGGTTTATTGTTAACATCAAGCCAGTACATTTTGTCAATTTCTAGTTTAACAACTCCCAAGCCACGTGATCGCCCCCCGCCCAGAGGTATTTGTTGCGTTTCAAACTGGTGTAACCCAATCATCAACAGCCCCAGTTCCCAAGGTTCTGCATTCTCCACTACAGCCTTAAACTCAAACTGTGTCGCCGCTGGAACTACTTGGAAATCATAGAGTTTTCCATCTGCGGCTGTTTCAGTGTCTCTATCAATGGCTACACCGTCTCTTTCTTGATATTGTCCAAACCAAGTATCAGATAATACAGTTAAATCCCTGACTTGGAATTTGCTAGCAATCCAAGGTGAACCGAAGAGACGAGAAGCTAGATCAGTCTGCTTGATAATTTTCCTAGTTAAAGCTTCATCATCATCGTAGCTATCTTTTAATTCCTTCATAGCTTTGGAGGTAATAGACCATTCCTCTTCAATAGCAGGATTGGCTGCTAAATTAAGATTAATACCTCTGAGGAAACTTTCTAGGCGCGATCGCATTGCACCTTTAAAGCTAGAACCTGGTATTAATGGATGACCTAAAGCATCTTTTATTACGGGTAAATCTGAACCAATTGGTTCACTTGAACGTCCAGCACTGATGCGTAATGCTGTGATTGTGGTGAGTTTACCTGTAATTTCTAAGCGATTTTTAAATGTGTCGAACATAGTTATTGGCTTCAATTATGTGGTTTCTTTTCCTTCTACATATTTATGAGTTCCATAGTGTCGCAGTATTAATATATCACCGCGTTTTTGGCAACTAACTCGGAACTGTTTACCTACATAAAAATGATCAACTCCTTGTTTATCTTTTGCTCCTTGATATGGATAATACTCAACCTGTTTGGCGACATATCTAGTATCCCCATTAGATTCTTCAAGCCATCTTGAAACTTTAGCAATGGTTTTTTGCAGTAAAAATCTATCATTTAAGTCAGTAATTTTTTTATATTCTCCCCTAAAATCACCTTCGTAATTAATTAGAGGAAAATTTAATAATTCTTGTGTTAGAAAATCATATTCACATTGTTTCCAAATAAGTTCTCCCCAGTTAGAAATAGTCATTTTTCCATCTATTTCTGCGACCAATGCTTCTGGAACAGTTGCAGTTTTATCTGGCGATAAGCCAGCACCAGCATCAAGTAAAGCTAAGGTAACTACGTGGTTTTTGAGTTTATTTTTATCTACATCTATGGGTAGACGAGGTATTGTGATTAATTTGGAGTATTTGCCTTCAAAAACATAAATAATTTGATCGGCATAAAACATACCGATTGTATTCATACATCCTTGTAAAGCTTTAAAACCACCTACTAAATTAAAGTAAATATCATAATTTGAATAATCATTTTTTACTTTACGGTGAACCCAATCAATGAGATAATCAATTCCTTGGTGAAAGTTTTTAGTGCTTGCAGTTGAAAGTTTATCTGGCGTATAAGTATCTACAAATCCGACTTTACTAGTCAAATATTCTTTAACTAAGTTTGCAGTTATTTCACCTTGTGCAGTTTCCGTAGTTATTAAATAGTGGTGGTCTAATTTCGCGCGATCAATTTGATTTTTATATAATTCATAGATACCGTTTAGTTCTGCGCTAGCTTTGCGAACATCCTTAATATTATTACTATTCAGTATATTCCTTGCAGCTTGTTCCAAATCTTGGACAGTCTGCCAAATATCTTCATAACGTTTGATTTCATCATCAGTATAGTTAGCTGTATCTTCTAGTCTAGTTAACCAATGTTCGATATCATCTTCTAAAAATTTATAAACTTGATTAGTAAGCAAACTTGTACCTACAGTAGAAATCACCAGTTTTGGCTTAGAATACACAAGTAATTCTCCTTAAGACAATTGACGAAAAAGTTAAAATTCACCTTTGTTTTTGTAAACCAGATAACGCACACCATAACCTAAGTAGCGACGAGTTAATTCTATCCGAATAAGTTTGAAATCATCTTGATTAGCTTCTGCATCAATTTGAATTCTTTCAGCAAGATTGTGAATTTTGTCATCGATATCATTAATAATTCTTTGGGCTAATGAATTTTGACCCCTACCCCATTTCTTATCTCGGCCTACTTGGTAAAGTAAAAAATTTTTAATTACTGCGATACTTTCTGTAGTATCTGCTATTCGCACTAAATTACGAAATTGGGACTCTTCTAAGTCTCCATATGAATTTTTATCTTTTAAGGCTTGTTCAATCGCATCAACAATTTCATCTTCTACTTTACGAATTCCAGTTTGAATCTTAAGTTGTTTCTGTTGTTCTAAAAAATTACTCATACCGCTTCCTCACGAAATACAAGATGGAAATCATTACAAACTTCAATTTGACCAAAACCTTCGTAAGTACGTTCTCCAACACCTTTAAATTCTAATTCTGCTAAAGCTGTATACCAAATTTGTGGTTGTTTGGTACTAAATAAATATACTGCTCCTTTATTTGTTACTAATTCTATATCTTTCATCAATCCCCAAGCTGAATTCCAACCTGAACGGTAATCATAACTGCTATAGGCTGCTTCGAGTTGTAGAGATTCATCATTAACATCTGTAAAATTTTGCAGCATTTGTGTGGAAATTACAGTAATACGTTGCCATTTTTCCGTTAATATTGCATCAGACTGTAAATTTAAACTAAAGTAAGTACGATTTTTTGGTAATTCTTGAAGTGGCTTGCCAAAAATAGACCATTTATCCCAGCGTACTTGTAGGTGATTCGTAAATGTCTCTATTTTGTCTTTTATACTGTGTTGAATTTCTAATTCTTCCGCCCTAATTTCAACTTTTCCTAAACCACGTGAAGTTGATCCACCTAAACGAAAATTATAGCCATTAATATTAATGAATTGCTGTAGTTTTTCTAAGATTTTATTATTTGAAATGATAATTGCCGATTTGAGAATTACAGGCTTTTCATTTTTCCTGCTTGTTTGAGATTCGTTGACTACTTGAATACTGTATAAAATATCTTCTTCTGAAGTTGCAAGTTTTCGGTTTATACCAACTCGCGTCAATAAGCGTTTTGTAAGATTTAAACTATAATATTTAGTATTATATTTACTATAAAAACTTGTGTAAGGCTCAACTCTTCCACCTTTCTCTTCTGGGCAATTAGGTTCATAACTAAACCCATAGTGTTCTGCACAAAATCGGTCAATCAAACTGTCAAATACGCCATTTTTCTTTTCTGTTTTAAACCCAAATTTATTTTTAGAACTGAGTGCTGTTGCAGGTAAGACTTTAATTTCTTCAATTCTCCCCTTGGGAATCAACTTACCTTTAATTTTTATTGATGGATAAGCATTTTGAAAAATGGCAGGGGTATCACTTAAAAATAGTTCCTGAAAATCGCCACCATCATTACTCAGATTATCAAACTGCTTACCTGATTGTTTGAGAATTTGACTTGCGATCGCTCCACGAATGACACTACCAGGAATATAATCTTCACATTCACTTATAGAACCGCCTGGCTTTTGTCGAGAAATCGCTAAAGGAGATAATGCCTTAATTTCTAATTCAATACGTTTCACTTTATTTCTCCTTTTGCTAAAAACTGTAAAATTTCATCAATATCAACATTTTTTAATCCATTTTGTAATTCATCTAATTCCCAATGCAGCCAACCTAAACCAGCCGACTTACTTCCACCCAAGGCATAAATTTGTCGCAACCCTGCCAAAATTAATACTTTTGCATAATCAGGTCTTTCAGGTGTGAGACTTGGTTGAATGTGTATCTCTCCTTGAAACTGAAGTTTTGCATTTACAGGTGAAGTTTCTAGAAAATAAAGTTTTTTCTCTTCTGCAATGCGGCGACGGCGATTAATTGTGACACCAGGGCGTAAAACTTCTGGTAAGTTTTCTAGTTCTTCTGTACAAACCAAATCATCAAAAATTACCCGTGAAGGTAAAATTGGATCACCAAAAACTTGACTGATTAAACAGTGATATGTATGTTCATATCCTGGAATTTTGTATTCATCTCGTTCAAATTTAGGAGGTGCATTGTCTCTACGAATAACCATTCTTCCTGCATTAGGAGATTCGGAAATTTCCCATTTTAAACCTCGCAGCAACTTTTCGCATTCATGGCGCACTCTACCTTTAATCTGTGAACCAGGAATTAGTAAATTACGTTCTGAGTTACGGACAATTGGTTTATCTGCTAAAGAACCAGAAGAACCTCCTGCACCTACACATAACGCTGAATCAATTACAGCAGTAATTTTGTAAGTATCTACTGTGTTAGAGTTGGATAAATCTTGAAGTTTTATCATAGCGCAGTCTCCATAGATGATAGTCGTGGAGATTCCGTATCTGAAAATTCTATTAAATCGTATAAATCTACCATTTCTCGCCAGATAGTTTCATACATTTTTCCTTGAATATCGTACATCCAAGGTGCTATGTAACCTTCATTAGTTTTTGCCTGACACCATATATTTTCAAAATCGATTTTAAGTGCTGATTGTCCTTTTTTAAGTCGATGACAAAAATAGTAATAATTTAAACTTGCTGTTCGCTTACCTCGTTCTAAAAAACTCCGAACTTGATAGAGTTGTGATTTGGGAAATTCAGCTTTTCGCAATGCGTGAATAGATTTCAAAAAATTATCTAATTCTGCTAGTGTATAAGGTGCAGCATACAGCTTCAGTTTTGCGCCTCTATTCTCAATAGTTAAAGCTTGTTGACGAAATTCTTCGATGCTTGATGAAATCATTGTTACTGATTTCATGGTCAAAAAATCTACTGTACCACCATAATAGCCATTTTCTTTTAAGGTTTTAGCAGATTTTTTAGCAGATTTCATCAACTGGTTTGTTAAATCTTCTGCATAGTAAATAGGTGTATTGTAAGCGGTAATCAATACACCGCTAGACATACTCAATTTACATTGGTCATGTTCTGATATTTTTTCATTACACCGATGGAATTTTTTAGAGTCAGCTAGATTATTTTCTACCTGATATTTGCCTTTTATTTTTACGCCTGATATTGTGACTGTCTTCAAAAGGATCTCTTCAAATTGCTCACCAATCATCTTAGCAATTTGTAAAGCTCTATCTGCTGGTACTATCAATAAAATGTCATCACCGCCAATCGTGATGATTTCAAACGGATGAATTAAATCACCATCTTGAATCTTTGATTCTGGTTCACTGATACCTTTAATTTCACGAGGATGCAGATTGTATGCCAAAGCTTGATAAACAGCATATTTTGTTGCATTTTCTACATCTTGGCTAAATTCTTGATATTCTTCGGGAGTGCGGATGTTTTGAATAAAACCACCCATGTTATTACCATCTGCATATATGTAAGCAACATAGCCATTACTTACTTTGCCCAATTGAGTTAAAGATTGGGGAATTTTAACTTCTTTTGTATAGTTATTTTTCCCGTAATATTTCTTAGACTGTCCTGTGTTTTTTCTCAAAAAATCATCAAATTTATCCAGCCAACTTTCAATTATTCCAGCTTCCCATTCTAGTCCGATATCTTGATACCATTTAGGTGTTTCAGAAATACCAGTCTTTGCTCTATCGCCTATTCTTCGTTTACGGATTAAAGTTTCAGAGAGATAAGGTTGTCCCGTTAGTTGATTTATATGAGCAATAGCAGAACGTTTATCACCTTCATCTCGTCTCAGGTAAGGATGAGTTTCAAACATTGGT
The DNA here is from genome assembly GCF_014696655.1 of Nostoc sp. FACHB-888. Taxonomy (NCBI): domain Bacteria; kingdom Bacillati; phylum Cyanobacteriota; class Cyanophyceae; order Nostocales; family Nostocaceae; genus Nostoc; species Nostoc sp. FACHB-888. Next base: position 7,524 of record NZ_JACJQM010000181.1, read on the forward strand.
GGATAGCAATGAGTGGGACGATTTGGAATTTTATTGCCACTGCGACGCTGATTAAAACGAATTGCTAATTTTGTGGTTAGTTCATTAAAACTTTTATGCTTTTCAAATGTATCTTGAATTTTTGTTAAATCATCAACTTTTCCAAAACACGCCTCAACAATACTATTTTTATATTCTTTTTGATATTTTTCTAGCCAAAATATTTCTGCAATATTATCTTTAAGCAAACCCAAGCGAATTTCTAAGAGTCTAAAAGTTTCTCCAACTGCACAAGAATTAGCAGTTAAAGTTTCTTTGGTATAAACTTTTTCTATAGCATTAGCTATATCATCTACAAAAACCGCAGGACAAAAAGCAAGGATATTGCCACCAGTTGAGTAAATAATAAGTTCAGGAATTAAAGCATCTGATAAATTCGGGTTATTAGAAAAATTTTCATTCAGCCATCTTCTAACTTCCCCACATTGGATATTGTAGTTGTGTCGTGATTCAGGAACTACATTAAAAAAAGCAGGTAAATCAACTAAGTTAATTCTATCTAAGAGTCCAGAAGCGCCCCGAATATCGGGCAGTTTAGATTCTTCAAAAACATATTGTTTGATTTTGGTTGCACCACCATAAATTAAGCCAATCTTTGATTCCCAAAGAATCGGATACTGTTTAGTTAAATTTTCTAATTCGTCAACAGTTTTGGGAAATGGTAAATTATCTAATTGGTTTACTCATATCTTGCACCTGATAAAAACAATCAGTATTAACCAGGAATAAGAAAATAAAAGTAACATCTAAAAATGGAACTTATATTTTAAGTATT
>NZ_JACJQM010000182.1:0-8371 GCF_014696655.1 Nostoc sp. FACHB-888
GAAACATCGGAGACGTTTATCTACCTTGCCATGATCCGGATCATGGTAAGACGATTAGCATAAAATTTTACCCCCCCAAACTTTTCAAACAGCCTCTAAAGCCAATTCTATTGGGGAAAAGGTAAAGGTTCACTCCCTTTTTCTCCCACTTACAAACTGACAATCCCACGCTTAACAGCAGCAATCACAGCTTGTGTGCGATCGCTCACGCCCAATTTGCTCAAAATCCGATTTATATGCGATTTGACGGTACTTTCACCAATAATCAAAGCAGTCCCAATTTCCTGATTACCCATTCCTTGTGCCATCAAACGCAGCACTTCCAACTCTCGTTCACTGAGTTCTGGATTGCTCATTCGCTGCAATAATTTTGCGCCTACTTCTGGCGGAATGTATTTCTGACCACTATGAATGGCGCGAATCGCATTCAAAAGCTCGCCAAGTTTAGAATCTTTAAGCAGATAGCCTTGAGCGCCCGCCTGTAAACCGCGATAGATATCTTCATCGCCATCGTAGGTTGTGAGTACCGCGATCCGAGCCTGCTTAAATTCAGCACAAATCGCCATAATGGCTTCAACACCTCCCATTTTGGGCATTCGTAAATCCATTAGTGTGACATCAGGTTGGTATTCTCGAAACGCGTCGATCGCCTGCTGCCCATCTTCAGCTTGAGCGATCACTGTCATTTCTGGATCGCGGTTAATGATGGTTGCTAGACCCTTTCTGACTATGGCATGGTCGTCAACAATCAGTACCCGAATCGTAGTGGATTGGCTCATTATAATTTTCACTCTCGATTGATAGTGACAATAATTTCTGTTCCTTGACCGAGTTGGCTTTGAATCGTTAGTTGTGCGCCAATGCGCTCTGCCCGTTCGCTCATTCCTAATAAGCCAAACCCACCGCTCAAAGGAATGCTACCCACTCCAAAGCCCCTGCCATTGTCTTTAATCTGTAAGATACACTGTGTCTGGTTGTACACCAACTCAACCCGAATTTCGCCAGCACAAGCGTATTTAATCGCATTGGTTAATGCTTCCTGCCCAATTCTGAGTAAGTTATTCTCCATTTCGGTTGGTAAGGAATAGGCTGTACCCTGAGTTTCGCAAATCAGAGCCGTGTCGGTCGTCGAGCGCATTTGAGCTACAATACGATGCAAGGCACTCTCTAAATTACCTTCTTCTAGTAGCTGCGGACGGAGTGCTGATACGGATCGCCGTGCCCCTGCCAGCCCAGCGCGTGCTAGTTCCTCAATCATTTCCAGATGTACTTGGGTTGCTTCCGGGTCATCCGCCAGCACTTGTGTTACTGCTCCAACTTGAAGCAGAATACCTGTGAAAGATTGAGCTAGTGTATCATGAATTTCTCGCGCCATCCGGTTGCGTTCTTCTAAGATAGAGGCGTGTTCAGCTCGTTTACGATCGCTAATGTCTGTCATGAGACTGTAGAAACCTCTTACCTGAGCATTGTCATCGAAATCAGGAATAAAGGTCGCGCTGATGCACCGCTTATCATCCCGAAAAGGGATTTCTGCTTCTAGAGGGACAGTTTGCCCTGCAAACACCTGATTAATATACAGCTCAATCCGTTCATAAACCGCCTCACCGAGCAGTTGACGAACAGGGTTGCCCAAAATTTCATCACGGCTACGGTTGAACCAAACCTCATAGGTACGGTTGATAAATTGAAAGCAGCGATTGGCATCGACGTAGCTAATCAGAACGGGTAGAGCGTCGGCAATCAGTCGTAATTCCTGCTCCTGTAAGCGAAGCTCCTCGTAGACACCGCGTAGCTCTGCTTCGTTTGCCTGCAATGCTGTCGTTCGTTCTGCAACTTGTTGCTCTAGGGTGCAATTGTATTCTGCTAAAAGCTTCTCTGCTTGTTTACGTTCGGTGATGTCTTGAAAGGCTGCGATCGCATACAGAATGTTGCCAGACTCATCAAAAATTGGAGTTCCCCAACTTTCGATCGGAATGATGCGATTCCCCTGGTGAATTTCGATATCATCCACACTGGCTTGTTCACCGTTTAGCGCTCGCTTAATCATCAGTTGTTCGGTTGGGTAGGGGCGATCGGTTCCTGCCACATAGAGTTGATAGGCCTCGGCAATTTGCTCTGGGGTGACAGACGGCAGCACGCCCTTGCCCAAGAGTTGGATTGCCTTTTGATTCGCGTAATAAGGGCGACCTGTTGCGTCCATAACCACAATTCCTACCGGAACCGACTCTAAAATTTTCTGGAGGCGGGTTTCACTTTGGGCGAGGGTCTGGTTTAAAGACTGCATTTTGGCAAATGCGATTTGAAGCTGCTGTGCCATCTGGTTGAACGATCGAGCCAGTTCGCCCAAATCGCCCGATCGCTCAATTTCTACCGTCTGGTTCCATGCACCGTCTGCCAGCGCTTTTGCCGATTGACTGACGCTGACAATCGGTTTAACGATCCATCGGGCAATCAAAATGCAGATCGCAATGCCAAGCAGCAAAGCCGCAATACAAAGCAGAATCGTCGTGCGGATGCTTTGATTAATCTTTGCCATGAAATCGGATTCAGGCAACACCGTGACAATCAGCCAGTCTAGCCCACGAGTATCTTTGAATGGCATCACCTGAATCAACTGCCGCCTGCCATCGAACTTAAAATCAAGCTGTTCCGCAGTCTGGATCTGCCACAAATCGCTGAAATGCTCGCGCAAATAGGCAGCAGTAGCTCGCACGGTAGGGTTACGGCTCTCAACTGCGGACAATCGATTTGCTGCCGCCCCACGACTTATGATCGCTTCTCCGGTGGAGGTGGCAACCAGTTGCCCCGATCGCTCTAGAATAAAGGCGATGCCTGTCTTGCCAATTTGCAGGCTAGCCAAAAAACGGCTCATCTCATTAGGCAGAAATACATCGGTGGCACAGACTCCCAACAGCGATCGATCGGCAGTGCTATAGACAGGCGTACTGGCGGTGATCGTTGGCAACTGGCTAGCAAAGTCGGCATAGATTCCACTCCAGATTGGTTCACCTGCCGTCACTGCCGCTTTATACCAGGGACGAACGCGCGCATCGAAGGCTTTGTTGCCTTGACTGATTAACTGATCTCGCTGACCATTGCGATCGAGGCTGTAGCCGTAGAGTTTACGATCTGTAGCAACATTACTCGACCGCAGTTCAATTGAGCGATCGGCAGGGCTACGTCGCACCCCTAGAAGAGAACCTTTGCGATCGCCACAGTAGATATCACTCACCATTGGATAAATCTGAATTTGCTGCCAGAGTGGAAACTCGCCTTTGACTGCGTTAGGGTCAATTTTTCCCTGAGCGAAGGTGCTGGCATTGAGCCGATTGATGTTATGGGGTATCTCGGTATAGGTTTGTAGTTTGCCTTCGATCCGGTTCGTCAGTTCGCGCCGCAGTTGACTGGCGAGATCGTTGATGGCTTCCTGTCTATTTTGGAGGGAAAAATACCCCACTAAGCCGACTGTCACCAAAGTTTGCAGCACAAACGGCACAATCAAAACCGTCTGCAATGGCACTGTTCTGGAAACTTGAGCTACAACTTGCTTGAGAAGACTGCTCATCAATCAGATTCCTCATTTACGGCAGTTCGCGCACGTTAGTCCATTTATTGACAGAAAATACTAGCCATGAGAAGCTCCAACGATCGCATACGTCTTGAAGCGCGAGTTGAATGCTAGAGATTTGACCGATTTTTGCTAATTGTTCAGCACAGGTTTCTAAATCCGCTTTGATGCCCCAGGCACTTTGATAGCGATTTTCAGCATTTTTCGCCATCAGTTTGAGAATGATATCTGAAACTGGTTTGGGAATCGTTGTATTTATTTCATTAGGCGGAATAGGATGCTTGGCGATATGACAATGGACTAGCTCCAGCACGTCTGTGGTGGGAAATGGTAGTTGTCCGGTGAGCAGTTCGTAAAATGTCACACCAAGGGAGTAGAAATCAGTCCGGTAATCGAGCAAACGGTTCATCCGCCCTGTTTGTTCTGGAGATAAATATGCGAGTGTCCCTTCTAAAACATGAGGACTTTTAAAAGTCGGATTTGTGCGATTAAATTGGGTGGCAATTCCAAAGTCAATAATTTTGACAACGCCAGTATCGAGATTGAAGACTATGTTTCCAGGATTGATATCTTTATGAATGATATTGGGTGCATGGATTCTGCCTAGAATCTCGCAAACAGCGATCGCAATACTTAAAAATTGGGATAAAGGCATGGGGCAAAACATATCTGGGCGCTTGTGCATCCATTGCTCTAGCGACTCTCCACCAAAATTCTCTAAGATAATTGCCAGAGTGCGTTGATAATCTTGCTGGCTGTATGCCTTCACCACTCCTTCTAAATTTAGGGAGCGAGTAATTTTATATTCCTGTCTGTAGCGGGTTAGTTCAGCAGGTGAGGGATAATCAAGCTTTAGTATTTTTATGATGAGCGCTACTCCATCATCTCTGATGCCCTGGTACACTAGAGAATTGGAACTTTCGTAGATATTGTCTTGGATAGCAATACCAGGCAGAGTGATCATAGAGCAGCTCTTGAGATGATAATCTGGCATAACCAAAACTATACAGCAATCCAGCTATCTAGATTTTTCATCTTCTGAAATCCTATTTGGTTTTGTTCATTTCTAGCCAGTTGCAGAGTGATGGCGTTCACTTACGAGCGCTGTATCAATATGTAGAGCGTTTCTACAGCACTCGTTTGACAACTGGCATAGCACGGGACACCAGTTGCGGAAAGTTTTGCCCTATCCCTCGTACAACTTCTTCACTGTCCCGTTGTGTTGCTAACTCCATTTAAACTGCAACCCAAAGACATTGGATGCCAAATTGCCAAAATTGTTTAGGGTATTCTCTCATACTCCAACTCCAGAACACTCAACAATTTCTCTTCCACAACAGTAAGATAAGGCCGATTCACCTTCCCCAATAACTGCAACAGACTTTTGACTGTCTCCTCCAGCGAATCGGAATACACCCGTGTAATGCGATCGCTGATTTGTTTAATCTGCTCACATTCAGCAGGCAAGTAATCGTAAGACTTCAGGTGTTGTAACCCAACGCCGTACTCGCTATCCCACATTTTCACGGTGCAAGTAAAGTCATTCACTAGGCTGACAATTGTCCAACAGCCACCTTTGCCTGTGAGTTCTGGATTGTCCTTTGCTAGTATTTGGCACACCTCGCCAATCTGGTAGGTATTGGGTACTTGGGTTCGCTCCATGATGCGCTTTGGCACCCGCAAGCTCTATTGCGGTTAGCCACACTTCTTACTGTTCCTGGGGTTCAAGCTTTGTCATGGGTCGAACTTGCCCCTCTGCTGTCGGCAATTTGTGATCAATTTGATCACAAATTTCAACCAAGTTATCAAAAACAACAGCCGCATCCATTATAAAGATAAGACTGGCGACAATTATGGTCAAAGCGATGGCTTCGCCAACGCCAAGGGCGAACGCGGCAATACTCCTCAAAGGTTTTGTGAGTAGAGCGATATAACTTGCGCTCCCGTAATTCCATTAATGCCTTCCCCGCCTCAAAAAACGCCCTTTCCACTTTCCTCTCTAGGTGCAGGCGATCACGCTGTTCTTCCTCTGTCAACTCTGGAACTTCAACAGCAGTAACCGTAATCGTTGCTGAAGCGGGATCTACTTGCTGGGAGATATCCTCATTTGCAGAGCTAGCTAGTGAATTTGAATCGGTAGATAGAGCAGAGGTGGCTTTTTTGCGTCTAGGAGGTGGTTTAGGCATGATTCCACCTTTTCTAGTTCAATGCTATTTTCTGAAAGTCAATTGCAAGGTAGATTTTGAATGTAATAGGTCGCTGATATCGTTCCACAAAGAAGATAGAGTGGAGGATAAAAGACTCGATAGCAGCAAAATAAATCCTGACGAGAATTGACTTAAAACTAGGAGCGCAAATGTGGAGGATAAAAGACTCGATAGCAGCAAAATAAATCATCAGATTGTAACTTCCTAAATTTAGACTTAAGCCAATAATGGCAAAGCATGAGGCTTTACACTAAGCCGTTTAAGCCTCATCAATGTCTTCCATGTAAATTAAGAAATCACCAGGTTGACCGTTTAGCTTTTTACAAATAACTTCAACTGTTGTTTTATCGGGATAAATATCTCTATCTCTCCAAAGCCTAAAAGCAGTCGCTCTAGGCAATCCAGTGATTTGCCAAAATTTATTGGCGTTCCACCGTAGTCGTGGATTAACTGATCTTCCTATGTACTGAATTATGCCTTGAGAGTCAATTGCGAAATAAATACAGGGCTGGCTAGGTAGCTGAGATCGCTCATTAAGGGCCACTGAAGGTAGCAACAAAAGATTAATGGTTTGAAGATTAATCATCTTTGCCCTTCTCCTCTGCCGGGAACCACTCTATTATCTCTCCTGGTTGAATTCTGTAAGTCTCGCAAAGAGCTTCCAGAATTTTAGAGGAGGGAATATAGGTTGGATCTGCTGCCAACTTGTACCCTGTTGTATCAGAAATTTTGGCATCTTGAATCATTCGATAAGCTGACAGCCCTCGACTCTCTAAAAATTGCTTGATTTTATTTCGCATAGGCATAACCTCTATACTACTACAGCTATTATACTCCAAAAATATATAGTGCAAAGATTGCAATAGTACAAAAAATTTGATAGTATTAAATTGTAGAGAAAGCGCCCCTGACTACCAATCCGAAGCGCTTCTCTACTCCTAAATTCAAGGAGTTTACTCATAATGACATACCAAATCTACAGTCATCAACAGCTACAACTGAAATCCATTGCTCGGCTCAAGCAAATCTACGCTGAAATCGGCTGCACAGTCGAAGTAAGCGACAAACGCAGTAAGGATTCTTGGATTAGTGCAATCGCTGAATATCAAGCCAGCAAGATTCAGAAACTCTCCCCTGCTGCCCCCGACAACCAAGCCCTCGCCCAAGCCGAACTCGACAGCTACATCGCTGACCAAGCCCAAGTTGTAGCTCCCGAACCCCTCAGAATAGTCGAAATCTCGTTTGACCATCACGAATATTACGCTGGTAATCAACTGGTAGCCAGCATCAGCCATGACGACAACCATTTAACCCAACGCTGGGTAGTCATCGTCAACGACAAAGAAATATTCCGTGCCAACACTCCAATGCGTTGTCATCGCTTCATCTGCACTCACTACAAAGACGGCTCATTACCTGTGCAGGAACAACTTGCAACACCATGTACCACTGGTAACGAAGTCATGGCGCAGATTTTCAACGAATGCGACAAGTACGGTTATGAAATCCTCAAAGACGGCATTTACCAGAATGACCAGAAATTAGGCGAAGTCGGACAGACTGACGGCAACTGGTGGTTCACACGCGCAGCAGACGAAACCCAGCGCATATCCTGTGATTCTGCAATGTCAGCAGTTCAATCGCTGTCGATGGTGGACGTGTCTACTGATGGTAAATCCATTTTTGATGAATATTTTTTAGAGCAACCCAAAGAAACAGCTAACTGGCGATAAATTGCAACGCCTCCTGGAGAGAACGGAGTTAGTCACAGCGTAATTCAAACAGTTATCAGTTAACAGTTAACAGTTATCAAGATTCGACACTGTTAACTGATAACTGCTCACTGATTATTTCCCTTCATTCACCAATCAATATGCAATCATTTGCTGCGTTCGATTCGCCTTTGCGGTGGTTGTGTTCCTCTGCACCGTCTGCAATTCCAATTCTCAGATTCAGTCATTCAAACACTGCTAGATAAGGAAGTGATGCAAGTGCAGAACACTGGACGCGGCTTTTTGTTGGAGATTGCCGAGGATTTTTAGGTTATTAATCCCAGAGGAAAAAACTATGAAACTTTACGCGAAGACCATTCCACAGACTCTACCCGATTGGGCAACTATCATCACGCAGATCGCAGATTTAATTGAGATTGAAATCAACGATGAACACCCTGATTTTCAATCTCTGCTTGAAGAGTTAGAAACTGAGATTGAGCCAGGAATATTCGGTGTGAAAGCTGAGAATTTATGTTCCAGACTCGGCTTTGATTTGTCTAACCCCAATCTGTACCAGTTAGTTGAACAAGCCCAAAACCTGACATCTGAAATTGCTACGCACCCAGACTACAGACAACTGTTGAACTTGGGATACACTCCTGATTTAAACATTGCTGATGCTCAAACTGCGCTCACCTATCTGCAATGCGAGTTAGAGCGTAATCAAGAACCTTCTATTTAGTAGAAAAGCGATTGCTTGAATATCAGCTTTTCTTCAAGCAATCGTAAAGCGCTGAAAGTTTACGCTACAAACCACTAATTATTGCACAGGTCAAATAAATATGGTTACTGAAATCAAATTAGGTTTATGCAACCCTCCC
>NZ_JACJQM010000183.1:0-8323 GCF_014696655.1 Nostoc sp. FACHB-888
CTTTGAGCCTTGGAAAATAAATCAAGCCAGAAATACTGATTTTTTCGTTGATTCTCAATTTCAGTAGTCACTACGTATACTTTAGATGCGTTCGCCCTGCTCTAAGGACTGATGCAACAATTCTGGCTCATACCCCTTTAACAAAGGTTCAAGTTGGTTAGATAACCTAAGAATTTTTCTAATAATTCTGATATTGTTTATTCTTAGATTTTTAGAAAATTCTTTAATTTTCGATGAATAATAACACTCCGAAGGAATAGCTATTTCTGAACATTCTTCTGGTGTTGGATCAAACAGTAGCTCTATATCGATAACTTTTTCTCGATATGTCTTCAATGCCTCATCTTCATTATTACTCAATGATTCATCGTTCAATATAATAGCAATCTTACAATCCTTTTCTTCTTTTAATACCGAAATAAAACCCAATAAATCACGAATTTTTAACCCATCTCCTTTTCGTTCAACATCATCAATACAAATAAGTACTTTGTTAAGAGATAAAAAAGCAATACTATCTACAAATAAAGACAAATTTGCATTTTTAAAATAAGGTAGGCTAGGAATAAACTTTAAAAGATTCCTGCCAATAGTTAAGCTTTCTATACTTTTTATAAAGGTTTCAATGCTTGGTTTCAAACCAATTGAATCAGTATCTATTACCTGTTCAAATATTCTAAGTTTCAGACTGTCTAATGAGTTACAGCCAAATAATGATACGTATGCATATCGTCTTAAAGTAATTCTTCTCTCTTTTTTAGCATCTTCAAGAAATTTATTCCAGGCAAATGTTTTGCCAACACCCCATTTACCTCGGACTGCTAATACTTCCGGCGTTTCATTGATCAAGAATTTATTGATCTGATTCCTCACTAGCTCAATAGACATTTTATACTTCCGTTCATGTATACATCACTACTTATCATCTAGGAATATTATAATCAAAAAATCTACTGTATTCAAAATCAGGGCGAACGCACGGTATTTCTGAAACCCTTGCTAGATAAGGATCTTGACGAAAAAATAGGCTAAATTTAAAAACGCTGAAACCCTTGCTATTAAAGGATTTTTATACTTTAGATGCGTTTGCCCTATATTCAAAATTACAAGGATGTGTAAGCTACAATATATTCACATTCTGAACATTAGGATTTATGATGTTCTAGGCTTTATAGTTTTCAATTGCATTATTAATACCAGTTTGGAAAAAGAATGCAACAAATAAATCATCTGTAGAGACGCGATGAATAGCGTCTTGACCCAAATATGTGTTGCAATCATTAATTGAATTGGTATAATATCTCCTCCCGCATCTGCCAAATTTTGCCTTTTAGTTTTCAGGGTATATCCATTTCAATCAGGACTTATTTAATCCCCGTATTCTTTCTCAATCAAACTCAACAGCTTCTCTTCAAGCGCAGTTAAATACGGTCGCTTCAGTTCCCCCAGATTCTTCAGCACAGCATGGGCAGCCTCTTCCAATCTCTCGTTTTCCTGTATAACCTACTGATGCAATTGCTGATTAACTGCATCTGCTGATGTGACTTGAAGAAGATTTTGGACAGGTTGTCCAAATTTACCTTCCAAAAGTGCATGTCCAAGTTTACCTGACAAAAACATCCAAAAAATAACATAAAGGAAAGCTAAACGGCTCCAACTATCTCTCTGTATACAAGATAAAGGTTTTGCTCCCTAGCGATGCCTTCGGCGGCAAGCTACGCAACGTTAGTAAGTTATCTCAGTTAAACGGAAAAGTTGGCTAGGAGTAGTATTTATATGGATTTGCGTCCATGTTTTTCTCCCATTTTTGTTACTACATCCAAAAAAAGCGATCGCTTAATTAATGCCTTAACGAAGTTTTAGGTATTTCAGCTTACAACTTGTCCAACTTCTCCTTCCAAAAGCTGTCCAAAATTTTTTTAAAGTCACAAGTATCGAGGGATTGCGACGCACTATGATAAACGCGCTACCAATTTTCTGGGTGCAATTTATCTTGTTGCTTCTGTTATTTGGCTTAATTGATGACACGCCCTAGAACAGGTTTATTTAAAACTCTTATGGCTTTGCTATTAGCTTTAAATTAAATTTAACCATGTAATCTTTTATCTTCTGAGGCTAATTTAATTATACGATTTAATAATCCTTCTGTTGCTGCAAAATATTCACCATGAAAGCTTGCTTTAATATCTAGTCCCATATTATTATAGTTTTTAAATAAACTACTCCAATCTCGACTAGAAAATAAAGCAACTTCTTCAGGTAAATTTAAAAATCCTTTATTATATTTTTTTGAGTAATATATTAATAAAATATTTAACCATCTGACAGCCTCAGCAAATTCCTGTGGATTCATTGAAGTGTTGGCGTGCAGAATTGTAAGGGAACCAATACAATTACTATAAATTTCCTGTAGTTTTTCTCTAACCCATTGTTCTCTTTCCCTATCCCTTTGAGAACGGATAGTAATTATAGTTGTAACTAGGGCTGACAGACTGCCGACAAAAGCTGAAATAGTACCAACAATAATACCAAGGAATACAGGATATTTTGTTAGAACACTAAATAATTCTGGCATGATTTAATTTATTTTTAATATGTATAATTAGACGGTTTACATAAATCATAATGATAACTGTCTAATAGATAAGGTTGTCCAAAAGCAACCTAACTCTGACTTCATCTCCCCTGCAATCATCCTTTAACTTTAAGGGCAAATGCCTGTGTATCCACAGTACGCAGTAGCAAAAACTAAATGTGTTAATACATCCTACACTAGGGATAGTGTAATGCAATAGATTTAACAGACTTAGCCCTTCATCTTATCAATGTTATATATCTGTTCCACATCTTTGACGTGACTTTATGCAAATTAATTAGTAAGCTACAGCTTTAGATTAAGGTTTTCTCAAGGGATTGAGAAAGTTATTCGTACTTTTAGAAATATATTATCGTCCATGTATAGAACATATTATTGTTACTAGGCGATAGGCTATAATAAGCAGATAAATTAATACTTGAAATCTGCAACGCTCTATTTAAGCCATTTCTCGCTCCATTCTTTTTTAATTTCATAACCATTATTATTAAGATGATTTAATTCTAACAATCCACCTTCTACTTTATAACAATACGCACCTTTTTTAAACCCACAAAGGTCTATAGCTCCATAACCTGTTTTTATATCCGGTGTAGGAAGCATCTTTGTTCCTAAGTGATAATAAGGTTTACCTTCCCATTCACCAGTTCCAAACCATATTACCTCTTTATTTAATGGAAGAACACAACGTATACCCCAGTCTCTTGAATTAGGTTTTTCAATTCTTCTTTTGGTTAGAATAGGATATACTTTGTACTTTTGAAAATTTTTTCCGCATTTAAATCTATTTGTTGGCTGACCTAATGGAAAATATTTAATTTCAGAATTCGATGGGGCTAAAGTCCACTTTTCCATTAGTCCTTTTTCGTCTTTAGTTTGAAATTCTAATATAGAATCTTCTTTTTTATTAATTATAGTAATTTGCATTTTTTTATTCAAAAGGCGATTTTTTGGGTTATAATCATCGAGGTCAAAAATATTAGTAACGCTTGAATTTGGATTTTCGTATGAGCTTTCTCCAATATGACGATATTCTTGATTATTCATTCTGCCTTCACCATACCATACAAGTCTAAAGCTTTTATTTCCTAGCTTTTTATCTCTAACTGTGTTTATTTTAAGAAGACAACGTATACCAGTAACTTGATTGTTGTTCAAAGTTTGAACAGAATAAGTATAAATATGCGGCCCACAGATAGAGCCTTTTTTCATTGATTTTTCATATACTTTCCTATTTTTTACACTTACATTGTTAAACTCAGCTTCAGAAATATTAGATTCCAATAGTTTAACTTTTGACAAATTTGTATTTCCATAAATTTTAGTTTTCCTTAAATTAGCACCTATTAAATCAGCATTTTCTAAATCAGCATTTTCCAAATTAGCATTTTCTAAATTTACTCCTACCAAATTAGCTCTATTTAAATCACTATCTTTTAGATTAGCTTCTATTAAGGTAGCTTCTCTTAAGCGAGCTTCAGTTAAATCCGTCTTCTCTAGTTTGGCTTTTTGAAGATCAGCATATCTTAAGGAAGCTTGTGATAGGCGAGTCCTTCTTAAATCTGCACCTGAGAGATCCGCGCTTGAGAGGTTAGCACCTGAAAGGTCAGCACCTGAGAGGTCAGCATCTGAGAGGTCAGCACCTGAGAGGTCAGCACCTGAGAGGTCTACTCTTGGCAGCTTAACTTTTACTAGATTAGCCTTGCTTAAAGATATAATTGGCTTGTTTTTACTACTTGAAGGAGAAAAATTTCTATTATTAATTAGATTCGCCTCTATTAAGAAAAATAATAAAATCCTTTTATTATCTTCATCTAACTGTTCTAACGTATTTATTGTTTTAACACGAGCTAAATTTTGAACTTCTTCATTCTTGCGTAGAGGATTTTTGTCTTGAATTAACAGTTGTTTCATATAATCTATATATTTTGTAAGTTCTTCCTTTTGATAACGTTTATTTGACTCTTCCTGCTGAAAGTAAATAGTTTGAAAAGCAGCTATAACCGTTAATACTGCAATTAATTGAGGGATAAAATCCCAAAGTGTTTTATCCTTAAGTCCACTCAATTTAAAAATCAGACTAAAAGTTGACTTAAGCCTTTGTTGCAATTTCATTGTCATAACTCCATTATTTGCTGTGTTTCTATTAAAAAATGAATTTTTATCTCTACACTTTTCATTTAATAACACTCTTGTGTCAGATTGGGAGAACTAATCGCTAAAAGCCCTTTAGAGCTTTGGTTTTCAGTTTTTTACTAGAAACAAACATTAGTTTATATTAGAAAATAAAGCTTCAAAGCTTTGTTGGTTAACAGTTTCACAATCTAGCTTCGACAATTGTTTTCCAATAGGGGCAGAAGATGGATAAAATTAAAGTTCTTACACTAAGTAGAACTATAGGAAAAAAGTAAACTATGTAAATAAAAATGAACTAGATTAAAATCCTCTTTACCCTACCTCCCACTTTTGTTTAACAATAAATGTTTACGCTGACACACTTACACAGCTTTTATATTTCAATACATTCTGTCTATAACAGAGCAGTAAATAGCAAAAAATGAAGCAACATAAAACTAGTCATTTATTGTTGCAAGAATAATTATGGCTTAACTGCTAAATTTAGCTACAAGCGTACAAAGCCATATTCCAGATTGATATTAGCAATACCAGTAGATTTACGATAGCAGTTAAGCTTGATAAAATCTGAACTCTTGAAGCAATAGTTGTTGCATCCTTGTCCAGCCTTGAATCCAGCACTTAAAATAATTTTAAAAAATATTTATCATTTTCAAATAAAAATATACTTTATTGCCAAAATTGCTTAATTGCTTATCCTTCTTGCCTAGCTTCTGGCTCCAAAATAGTCAACAATTTATCCTCCAACGCAGTCAAATAACCACGATTCAGCTTCCCCAGCGACTCCAGAAACTTCTGAACCGACTCCTCCAGCTCACTCGAATACACCCGACTGATGCAATCGCAAATCACCTGCATCTGCTCACACTCGGCAGGCAGGTAATTGTAAGATTTGAGGTGTTGCAACCCAATGGTGTACTCGCCATCCCACATTTTCACCGTGCAACTAAAGTCATTCACTGCGCTGACAATCGCCCAGCACCCAGCCTTGCCTCTCAGTTTGGGATTATCCTTGACTATGATTTAGCAGACAGAAACTCACCTTAATCTCAGTAGGAGCTTGCTTGGCTAGCAGTTAGCAATCTTGAGACTCTTATACTGAATAATAAGTAAATAAATATACTGATGTATTATTGCAAATTGAGATAGTAAAGTATTTAATAGATTAAAACAAAGCTAATGAAAAAATTATTTGTAACTATTAATATTTTGGCGTTTTTATTACCTTTAACTGCTGTAGCTAATAATATAAATGACGATTTGTCATTCTTCGGGAGCAATAACAATTTGATTATCGCACTGGATAACAAAACTAATACTGCATGTTCTTTCAATACAAAGACTAATTCAGTCGTTAAAATGTCTGGCGTTAAGTTTACTAATACCCGAATGGTCGGGGCTTCTTACTGGTGGGGAAAACTAGGCGGCAACTTGAACCATTTCCTTGATCCTAAAACATTAAAGATTAGCGAAATTAAAGGTAAATGGAGCGACAAGAACGTAATGTTAATCAAGGTACAACATTACAAAGACTACGGTACTTACACTGAAAGCCTCGGTGCAACCTGTGTAAAAGAAGGAGGGTTAAACGAAGTAGCTAAGAAGATGAGAAGGTAACTTAGCTTATATTTAATCTCAATTATCAGAATTTTCTACTGGGCGTTTATCTGCTTATGTCCAAATAATTTAGCAGTTGTTGCTTCTACTTATTCACACGGGAGCAAAACGATCCCGTCCAATGTGAACTTCCCACTCCACAACTCTAGCAGAGTCCGCCAGCATACCATCTCGCACACGAGGACTGCTGTTTACAACAGGTTGAGCCTGTTCAAGATTCTCTGCCTGGATTACCCAAAGCCCAGTTCCATCATGGGGAAAAAACGGCCCACAGCACAGTAGTGTTCCTTTCTCGTATTGCTCATTAAACCAAGCGAGTTGATTTTGGTCATGCTCTGGATGAGCCGATTTATAGTCGTAATACTCTGGAACGGTTGCAACCACAACGGCAAAAAGTTTAGACATAATGCTCTAGCTGGTGATTTGAGATGATTTTCAGATTGTATGACCCAAGAAATACTTCTGTGTTATGAAATAGCGACTGTATGAACGCTAGTGTAGGTTCAAAGATCCGGTTAACTCTGCCCTAATATACAATCCCATATTCTTGTTCAATAAAACCTAATAGGTTTTCCTCAAACTCAGTCAAATACGGACGTTTCAACTCTCCTAAACACTTCAAAACTGCCTCTGCTGGTGCTTCTAGCTTGCCACTGTCCCGTAGCCGATTAATGCGATCGCTAATCTCCTGAACCTGCTGACATTCCGACTCTAGGTAGTTCAGTGGCTTCAAGTGGTTGATCCTGACCGTGTATTCTCCATCCCACATTGTGACTGTGCAACTGAATTCGCCTACATGGTTGACTATGCCCCAGCATCCACCTTTACCTCTGAGTTCTGGGTTATCTTTTGCAAGGATTTGGCAGACTTCGCCGATTTGGTACGTATTGGGTACTTGGGTGCGTTCCATAATTATTTGTTGCACCCATATTTAGCAATGCGATAAGTGGTACTTTACCATCTACTCGTTGTACACCGTCTGCTAAACCTCTTGTTTTCGTCCAGATCACATTAATTAGGTTTAGCTTTACATTTACTAATCCTTTAGTAGAAGTATATTCTCTAGCAAAACTTTTCTTAAGAAAGAGGTATTAATTAAAAACTTTATTAACAATTGTAAACATAGCTCAAAAAATCAACAAAAATCTATGCAATCACCAGAAGCTGAAACAACAAAATTCGAGAGTAAAGCTCCTTTGTCAAAGGATACTACTTCCCCTATTCAGCCCGAATCAAAAACTGAGCCATTAACTCAGGTACAAGCAGATAGCGTGCTTACCCGCGAACAATTGCCTAATAAGGGATTTCGTATTGCCCTCACCCTGGTTACTAGCGTGATTATTCTAAGCGTCGTCGCTATTTACTTCGGCATTATTCATCCTTAGTACATTGTTACAAAACCGAATGGCACGCCCCTTAAAGCTAAATCGAATATAAGAGCTATGGGTGTGGGGTTTAGTAATAAAGGAATTTATTAAGGTTGCACTTAATTTTGGCTTTTCTGATTTTTTTTCCTACACCCTGCACCCAACCGTCTACACCCAGCCACAGCAAGAGTTTCACGTTTTCAAGCGGGATATAGCTTTTCGCTCTAATAAAAGGTGATTGCTCTGTTTTGGCTGATTAGCCCAGAGATTTCAACAGCTGTTGGGGTGACAGCTTCAGAATTATCATTTTTTCGCTCCTAATAACTGCAATATCTCCTTCACTGCCGTTTTTTCCCACTCCATCTCCTAAATCCGCTTCAGTAACCGCTTGGGAATGTACTTCCACGACTCGACCAAGCGATTGCCCTGACTCTAAAATTCATAATGATAGTACGCCTGTGAGTAATCCTTGCCATTCCTAATAATCATTCACCAATGAATACTGCCGTTACCTTCCCCCTTCTACTGTCGTATTTTACTAGGGTTTACTGCGATACTCAACAGCGATAATATCGATACAGTTGGACGGTTGACGGTTTCAGCTTAA
>NZ_JACJQM010000184.1:0-8214 GCF_014696655.1 Nostoc sp. FACHB-888
TCTTATGAGGTTAACGAACCTGCTTGGGGGTCATTCCAGTCAGGCGCTTAAACTGTTGCGTCAAATGGCTTTGGCTGGAGAAGCCGACTTGTAAGGCAATGCCCGCGATCGCTAAAATCCGTTTTTACCAATTCAGCACAGACTTGCAGAACCAATTTCATATCCGTTTTCTCTGTCTTGTTACCCTAGCGGAACCTGAGTTGAACCATGCCCACATATTTTAATCGTTCAAGAGTGGCGACATTCGCATTCCAATCAGTTCAATGGAGCGCATCAGTTGGGCGTGATTCATTTGCGCGTTGTCCATTTGAAAAGTTACTCTCGAAATGCCGCCGAGCGATTCGCTGTGACGGTGGATTTTCTCCGCCACTTCTTCGGGACTGCCGACCAGTAACGCGCCGGTCGCGCCGCGCTGTGCGTCAAAAGCGGCGCGCGTAACGGGCGGCCAGCCTCTCTCTCTGCCGATTTTAGTGAAAGTTTCGGCGTAGCCCGGAAAGAATTCTTCAACGGCTTGCTCGGTCGTGTCGGCGACATAACCGATTGAATGCAATGAAACTTTTAATGTTTCGGGCGCATACCCGGCGCGCTTTCCGGCATCGCGGTATAAATCTACGAGCGAGCGAAAGCGATGCGTTTCGCCGCCGATAATGGCAACCACGAGCGGCAGTCCAAGCATTCCGGCGCGGAGGAAAGATTGCGGCGTACCGCCGACCCCGATCCAGATGGGAAACGGCTTTTGCAGTGGACGCGGATAAATCGCTTGGTTTTCCAGCGCGGGGCGAAATTTGCCCGACCAATCGACCGTTTCATTGTCCCGAATTTTGAGCAAGAGTTCGAGCTTTTCAGCGAAAATCTCGTCGTAATCGCCGAGACTAAATCCAAATAGCGGAAAGGCTTCGGTGAAAGAGCCGCGCCCGACAACCATTTCGGCGCGACCTTTTGAAATCAAATCGAGCGTGGCGAATTGTTGAAACACACGCACCGGGTCAGCCGCGCTCAGCACCGTAACCGCGCTGGTTAGACGGATGCGCTCGGTGCGTGCGGCGGCAGCGGCGAGAATAACCGCGTTTGCCGAATCTAAAAATTCATGCCGATGATGCTCGCCGATACCGAAGATATCCAAGCCGGAACGATCCGCCTGCTCTATTCTCTCCAGCAGTTCGGCGACGGACTGCGTGGCATCCGCCGTTTCACCATTTTCACTCGTTCTAACCGAGGCAAAACTGTCAATTCCAACTTCCATATCATTTCCCAAGCGTTTTGCGAATTAAATAGACTTAATCCAAAACAGTAGAAAGCCTTACTATGTATAGCGATCCGACATGATTGCTGAAGAGAAAGAGGACTGAAAGCCTTATCTGACAAGGATGTCTATTTCACGAATCAAATAGGATTGCTACAAGGCTTTCTATTACCATCAAAAATCGGCTAAAGTGCTCTCCGTACAAGGTGTTGAGGGAATTTTTCCTCTTATTGCCGATTAATCCGCTGTCTCTTTTACGTGTTGCTTTCGTAGAGGAAACCTCTCCACTTACTGTTGAATCACATACTGATGGGGCGAAATCCCCATGACTTGCTTAAACATACGCGCATCGCCTGCTGCAAGCGGGTACGAGTTAAGCTGCTGTTCTCTCGCTCAGCAAAAACGCCTAACCATCTTCAACTCAAAGGGGTCGCGCTACTACCGTGATCTGAATTATCAGGGAGCGGAATGAATTCAGTTTCACCGGGAACCGCCGGGAAGCGGCAGTCTTGCCAATCTCGTTTTGCCTGCTCGATACGCGCTGAGCGGCTCGACACAAAGTTCCAGTACTTTGTGCGATCGCCCACTGGTGCCCCGCCGATAATCATTGCTTTTGCTTCAGCCCCTGCACGGATATCTACTGATTCATCCGGCGCTAAAACGGCTAGACGATATGGCTCTAAAGGCTTTCCATTTAAGAATAGTCCGGATGTGACGCTATAAACTGCCCTTTCTAAACCCTCTATTGGCGCTAGCTGAAATTGACTACCCTCCGTGAAAACGAGCGCTAGGTAAAGAGTAGCAGAGTAGGTTTTAACTGGTGATTGGTGAGACTGGTAACTACCGGCGATCAAGGTCGCGCTGGTGCCTGTTTGAGTCCACCTCGGTAAATCAGTCGCCGGATAATGTGAAAAGCTGGGTTCAACCTCTTCAGCGATTTCGGGGAGGGCAATCCAGGTCTGAATGCCGTGAAGAGTAGATTCTTTCTCTCTAAAGCTCTCGGGCGATCGCTCAGAATGAACAATACCTTTGCCCGCTGTCATCCAGTTTACCTCGCCCGGAAAAATCTCTTGTACTGTACCTAGACTATCTCTATGCAGAAGGCTTCCTTCAAACAAATAGGTAACCGTTGCCAAATTGATGTGTGGATGGGGTATAACATCGACGCCTTTTCCAGCCGGGAAAATAGCTGGGCCTAAGTGATCAAAGAAGATGAAAGGTCCAACCATTTTTAGGGTTTCACTCGGTAAGATGCGCTGTACACTGAACCCACCTAAGTTGTGCTTTTCAGGCGTGATTAATTGCTGAATACTCATTTTTGTACGATCCATTTTTAGTTGACGTTGTGGACGAAGATACAATCTTAGTTCTGTTTCATAAGATAGTAAGAATTGTTGGTACATTGAACACTTTTGCCGATTTGGCAAGACCAATAACATTGTTAATGATCATCGTGGGTTCGTTCATGGCTGTCCAAGTTGGTGAGCTGATAGGGCTGTTGGTCAATCAGTACTAGAATGCTATCTTCTGGACGAAGCAGTTCTTCTAATCCGATTTTTGGATTTTTAGACATTGAACTCTCCTATAAGTGCTACATCAGATTCTTATCTGATTTAACTTCAGTGTACTGAGTTCTAATACTTGGTTTCTTTCAAATTCTTAGGGTAATCCATAAGATTCTTAGGGTGTTACCGAATCTGTTTTGGGGTCATGCCAGTGAGGCGCTTAAACTGCTGTGTTCAGCAATTCTCATTTTGAAAACAAAAGAAGATAAAGTCTTCTTGTTTACATAGAGAATTTCTGTGTAATTATGATTTTTTGAAAGATAATCATGATAATTAACTGAAAAGAAACAATTTTAAAAATCTGCCCATGAGAAAATAGATTTCAACTTATAAATATAGCCGAAATTCCAACCTCCTTTGTAATTTCTCGGAATTAATAATCTTTACCTCCTCTCAAAAATTTGACATTTTTAACTAGAATTTCCTTTTGTGATCGGGACATATTCGGTAAGAATAAATAAGAAAAACTCCGACCAATTTTTAAACCAAATAAATTTTAATAAGGTACGATATCATTAAAGAAACTAGTCCGAGTCACTAATAACTCACGAATCTTTTGATAGGTGTAATTAACTAAGTCTAAAACAGTATGAAATAAAAAAGCTAGTAAATTTAAAGACAATAATAACTCGCATAAATGATTTTCACCATGACCAAAGTTATGCTCTAAATTATAACCGTGATTTTTCAGAACGTTATTGCCTTCATTCTCAACTTTCCATCTACTGCGTCCGGCTTTGACAATTTCTTCAACATTGTCGTTAGTGATTTTATGATTAGTGATCCAATTATTTTTGTAGATAGTTTTCTGTGTTTTCTCATTAATAATAGTCACTTCGCACCAATTAACTTGGAGACTTGAGTCTTCATCTTTTAAGGGAACTTTGGAAGCATAACGATAGCGATAAATTAGATTTTTTCGTCCATCCCATTGTTTTTTTTCAACCGTTGCAATGTCTCCGCTCCTTTCTAAAAACTCTAGCCATTCATATAAAGTTTTATGGGACGTTTCTAAACAAACAAAAATAAAATTATAACCTTGTTTTAGCAGCAATTTACAAAGAGGTTGGCGAGAATATAAGTCATCTCCTAAAAGAGTTACAGGATAACCATACTTATTTTGATGGTTCTTATTTAACCATCTTTTAACAGCTGCATTTTCACAATCTTGTTTCTGATGCCCATCTTGCTTTTTAATAAATTCTGGCTCTAAATTAATCACTTGTTTTTGATTAGGAGAAACTATAACAGGTGTGACACAGCCATGAAAATAGGTTGTAGTTCCATTTCGATGATTACGACAGTTATAATGAGGGCAATTAATTTTCTTAGATGAAAAATATTCTGTGCCATCTAAAGCCACTAAAATTTCTCCATCTAAGTAGAGGAACTTTTTCAGTACTCCCTTTTCCTCTAACCGCTGATAGACTTTTTGAAAAGCCATAAAGATAGTAGTAGCTGGCACTGGATCTAATAATTTTCTTATTTGATTATCACTGGGGATTGCCTCAATTGAAAATAAACTTTCAGCATTATCTTTTCCCTTATTGCTGTTCATTAAACGTTGATGATCTAAAAAAGATGGTGACTGAGTAAAAAAGACTGAAAATGCAGCTATTACCGCATCTTCTACCTGATATTTAGTATTATTTCCGGGTTTCCTTTCATCCGGTAAGTCATGTAATAATGACCGTAAAAATTGCATTAATTCAGAAATTTCTACAGTCGCCGCTTTTTGAGCCATCTTGGATTTTTAACTCACCAATTTTACCTGAGATGACAACAGTTATCAATTTTTATTTTGCTTAAGTTCTCTTTTCTCAAAACAGAACTTTTTTCCTGGATTTCCCTTTCGTTGTCAGCCAATTCCCGCCGACCAACTAAGTATTTATACTTAATTAATCAGTAAAATTGTTTTTTAGTGATCGCTTCCCTCGCCACAAGCATCGTCTCTCCTGGAAAACTAGTTATTTTGTACTGTATTTTGAATTTCAAAATGGGGGTTAATATTCTATTTATTTCAAAATGAGAATTGCTGTATTTGAAGCCCCTAACTTTAGTTGTGGGGTTTGCTCCCCCTGCTCCTCAACCTCCCCTGCTCAAGAACTGCTTTCTTGGCTCACCGATGGACTGAAATAGATTTGACTTTGTTTTGTTGCTTGCTCTTCAATCTTAAAATTAGACCTAATACACCAAATCCCAAAAGACTTAATCCATAATTGGATTCAGGAACAGAAACGATTTTAACATTGTCAATTAACAATCCAGAATCGGTGCCGCTATCTCTCCAATCTGTAACTCCGATACCCAAAGAGTATATTCCGGTAGTTGGTATTTTAAAGGAAAAAGTGTTAAATCCAGTCTCTTTAAAAAAGTCTGTCGTAGAAGAAATCACAGTGGGTGATAATACATCAGCTAACTTTGACAAAGAACCAATTGAGACAAAGGCAAAATCGTTAACAGAAGGAAACAGTTCTTCATTCGAGAGAAAATTCCAATCGAAAGTCAAAACATCTCCAGCTTTTCCTGTAAATATTTGTTGAATAGCAGAGCCTTGAGTAGCCTGTCCGTCGGGAACAGGAAAAGGAAAAGGAGGTTCTAAGCTTTTGCCAAGATTATCCAAGCTTCCTGCTTCTAACCCTAAAAATTCTTCAATAATTGAGCCAGAAAATGTTTTATTACCAGTTGAGAGGAAAGCTTGATAATTTCCTTCAGTTGGATTACTGCCAAAAGTTTTTGTCTCAATACTAGTTTCACCTAGTGTTGTCCAACCACTAAAATTACCAGTTTCAAAACCACCGTTTGGAATTGTTGGGTTAGTGGAGAGTTTAGGCAGATTAAATGTATTTAATGACAGTCTATAAGAACCAGATTCTAAATGATCTCCTATTAGGTTAATATCCCTTAAGCCAGATACGGCAAAATTCAAACTACCACTTGCTGGTACTTTCCCAGTTAATAGAGAGAGAACACTATTGTCGGATTTGTTATCGTTTATCGCCTGGATATTACCAGAATCATCAAGTAATCCAAAAAGTGGATCAATTGTCTTTGAATTAATGTCTGCGGTAAACAAACTTCCAGTATCAAGATTTGAGAACCCAAAAAAGTCAACATCTCCACTTTCTAGTTGTCCATTTACAGTAGTTGTACTAGAAGGAAGAAATTGTTTGGTGTTAAAAGAGTTATTGGGTTCATTGTCAAGTGCTGCAAAAACAGGTTGAATGGTAGCAATAGAACTGAGCGAAATTGACCAAGCAGTACTAATAGCTAAAGCAGAAAGGGCTTTCATGAGTATTACCTTAATAAACAAAATACAGTTGCATAGGTCTGGTTTTAACTACTCACGCACATCAGTGTTATATGCATGGCTCTTGTTGTAGCAAAGATTAAGGTACTACCTCGTAGGGCAACATCATCTCGTTGTCTTCATGGTCGAGCATATGGCAATGCCATACGTAACGTCCGGTGAACGAATTGCCGAAAGGCAAGTTTTCCGCAGCTTGGGCCCCAAAGGGAACAATCAGGCGAGTAACCTCACCAGGGTATACTAATACTGTATCCTTCCACCCAGACTCGTTTGGTGCTGGCGGTCTTGGTGGAGCAACTGCAAAGGGTGTAGGGTCTGGCGGTGGATAATTAGCTGGCACTGTCGGTCCTCCTAACGGTATGTGGTGTGTTCTTACCTGGCGAGGAGAACCAGTAGTAGTAAGATATGATTTCAAATATTGAGTTACATTAATCTTTTGTCGATTCAGGATTTGGAAGAAAACTAGGTGCAGGTGAACTGGGTGAGCAACTGGCTGAAGGTTAATAATGTTCCACTGCTCTACGGTATCTACCTTCGGACGCTCCCTTAATTCTGGGTAGTTCTCGGCCTCATCCCAGTAGACAAAGTTTTGTAGCAAGACTAGTGGACCAAGTGGCCCGACGATCTCTGCAAGTGTCAAGAAACGCTGCCGCACTGGTTTATTAGCAATTGGTTTGATGAGTGGTTTATGCAATCGCAGTGTTTGAGGTATAGGCTTAGGATTGGCAGCACCCGCTTTTACTGTAAACTGCATGATTTCAGGCAGTGGGAAACTTAGATTTAAGACGGCGTTAACTCTGCCAAAAGGAAAGGGCGAAGTAGCATCATTTTGCCAGACAATCTTTTCTCCTGGCAGATTTTTGGAGAAGTCGATCAGCACGTCAGCACGCTCACCAGGAGCAAGCAGTAGCCTAGACAATTCTACAGGAGTGTTGAGCATTCCTCCATCAGTGCCAATTTGGATAATTGGCTGGTTTGATGACAGCTTGAGGTTGTAGGTGCGAGCATTTGAGCCATTAACAATCCGGAAACGATAAATGGTGCGCTCAACATTCAAATTTGGCCAAGCTTTGCCGTTAACTGTAGCAACATTACCCAAAAACTCAGGTGTCCAGGGAGCTGGGGGATAGAACAGTGAACCATCTGGGTTGAATAAGCGGTCTTGTAGGACTAACGGTATCTCATAGGGAGGCCCTGCAGGAATACCGAGGGGCCCATTACCGCCGACAGGATCATCAACATCTCTAATCAGGTATACTCCAGCCAATCCAGCCATGACGTTTAGGCTAGTCATACCAAGCGTATGGTCGTGATACCAGAGCGTTGCCGCTTCCTGATTGTTATTAAAATTGTATACATAGCTCTGTCCCGGCGTAAATGTATCCGTTGGATAACCGTCGCTTTTTGCTTCGGTATTGCTGCCGTGGAGGTGCAATGACAAACGTGGATTGGTTTTGTCAGACTCTTGTATGCCGTGCAATCTCAAGTCCAGAGAGTTGGCAAAGGGATGGGTTCCAAGGTTGTTGTGTGCAGTTAGTTGTAGCGGTGTACCCCTGGTGATCTCGAAAGTCGGGCCAAGGTAGTCAGCCCCGTTGTAGCCCCAAGTAGCCCCTGCACCTAAATCCTTATGAAAGGAATGTGAACTCGGTGCGATTACCAAACTACTAGGTGCAGCACTAGCAAATGAAATTGGCAGAGGTTCGGTAAATTTTGATATTTCCGGTAAAACGGCATAGCTTTTCTTCGCCTTAAATATCTCAGAAATGAGAAATCCTGCTCCAATTCCTGTACTTGCTAGTATTAATTGCCTTCTAGTTAACATTATTTCTTAATCTCCATTGATGATTAAATATAGTCAGTAAAAAAGTTAAGAGGTAAGAAGTTAAAACGGGTAAGCTTGTCTGAGCAACTCAGTGACTTCTTGCGCGATCGCAATCAGGGCATGATTAACTGAGGAGTCGCGAAGAGAATCAGTCTGAGGTGTCCCTTCATGCTCAGAATTATTCTTGCCTTGTACTAATAAATGCGGCATAGAATTATCCTCAATGAAATACTGATTTGTAATTGACTAAATCAATACGAAAGAATTCAGTTGT
>NZ_JACJQM010000185.1:0-8122 GCF_014696655.1 Nostoc sp. FACHB-888
GTGATGTTTTTTCTGTCAGACGTTCCGCGATTACAACTATCGCTATAAATACCCCAGGCATCAATCTTTTTAGTTATCTCACCCCATTCAGATTAAGAAAACCAATCATTATAACACAAAATCAATTCTGCAAGAGGTCTATTAAAGTAGGTGAGTTACGCTGTAAAAAAAGTTTTTATCCATCAAATGCAGTGATTTTACCTGAATATGTGAAAGAAGAAAGAAAGCGATCGCCTCACCTTGGGCATAAAAGTAAATATTCATAAACTGCCTTTTTACTCCGTTGACTTGAAAGATTTTAGAAATTACTGATGGAGTATCATAGTCAGTAATCGCAGTGCAGTAAATAAATATACCGCACTGTAACTGTGTTTATCTATGATGTTTTTTACTGTGTGGTGGGGTGCTTTTTGATAATTGTTTGCTAAGGGATAATTCCGACGAAGAATTATTAGATATTGGTGAAGTAGCTATTTTATACGTCGCAAAACAGCAAGGAATAGCGACTAAAAAGATTAACGTAGCCTGACCAATTATTTGCCACGAGTTGAAAGTCAGTTTAGACTGAACTTGCCTAAAGAAAACAGACTCTAACTTTTGCTGAGTCGTGCGATTTTTCAAGTATTCTAAAACTTGCAGACATCCAGATATGTCCTCGCCTTTGTGGACTTTTTGGCACAGCAGAATTTCTAAGCGTTCAATGCGACGTTCTGGAGTTGATAAATTGATATCATCCCAATCGTCCCAAAGCTTGGTTTGTTGTAGTTCAGACATGAGCATTTCTTAATTATTTACGACGTTTGGATTTGTTCTTGTTACGTTCGTACTCAGCAAGGATATTTTTGAATTGTTGGGGAAGAATCACGGTTTTCTTATCTAATCGCAGTAAATAACATCCCCCAGAGTCACTTTTACAAGCGATGGTGGTAGGCCAGTTGAGTCCTGCGATTAGTCCAAGAGTAGTGAATGTGACAATGCCACTCAGGAAAAATAAAGTACCAGAGCGACCAGAGCCGACCCAAGCACCAGCCCAGAAAAGAAGTTCTTTGAATTGTTCAAACCGCTTGTGACGAAGTTTTTGACGTTGTGTTTGTGCTTCATTCCAAGCTTGGAGCTTTAAAAGCTTTTGGGCAGCAAGTTGGGTGGCTTTCGCATCAGAGGCTTTATCTACTTGGATATCAATGGTGCGTTCTCTGTTATGAATTTCCTGTTCTAGCTGGTAGTCGTATCGCTCTCTGATTCGCTGGGCAATTCCATTAATTGAACAGAAGTCGGGGGTAAGGAAAATACCCGATGTTTCTCCAGCAACCTCTGCAAGGGAGTTAGAGTCTGGGACTTTCCCTGAAGTTGCTGCATAATCTTATCTTCTAATTGAGCAAAGAGATAATCGCTTCCTTGAGATTGTTGTCCTAATTTGGCTAGGGCCTTTTGAACGTACAAGTCCTTAACTAATCCCGATGGAATTTTTTCAGCCAGATAATCTGTAACTCTATCAACTAAGCCAGCTAAAGCTTCTTCTGATTCAGTATTAATATTTCCAATGCTACTGGAAATATCAGGTGTTTCTTCACTAACGAACCCAGAGGCTTGGATAAAACGCTCGACTTCTTGGGGGGTATATTCCTCTTTCTCTCCTAATCCACAAAAAGCCAAAATCCTGGAAGCTTGTGTCAAGGTGAGCTTCAATCCCTGTTCACGAGCAACAATCAACAATTCAGTTATATCTAATGGTTTAGCCCCTTTTTTGGCAGACTTTTTCTCATTTTTGGTTTTTGGTGCAGAATTCTCCTCTAACCAATCTTGAAAAAGTGTTGTAGCTTCTTGATAATCAGATACTTGTCCATCCTTGAACCACTGACGAACGATATCAAACCGAGTCTCAATCTCTGCATCAGAGTATTCCTGTGTGTTATCAGTCAGTCCACAAGCTATCAATGTTGCTAAAACATCCTCTAATGACAGAGAATACATATTCTGCAAGGCTTCTTTAGTGTAAGGCATTACTCATCTCCTTCTAAGGGAACATTGTTTCAAAGGTAAAGTCATGTTCATGACACAAAAAATCTATAGATGGCTGGGGTTTGTCTGGTTCAATCAATCTTTCACCTGCCACATTAGATACCACCTGTTGCATCATTGGTTTAGCAGAAATAATTGTGGAAGAATCAACAGGGAAATCTTCTAAAAAAAACACTTCAGAGAGATATGCTATGTGCAACTTCAGCTTGTAAATAGTATTTCTGACATACTGTTTTACTTCTTGTTCCGAATAATTCCCATCTGCTTTTAAGGCAAAAGGCAACCAATATCCAAATAAAGCAGATAATACCTTATCCCTCTCGTTGATGTTACCGCCATGCTTCATGTAATTGATGAGGGCAATGCTGAACGGCTCTTTATTCATCGAAATTCGACACCGATAATCAATTCTTTGAATCTTTTCACTCATTTGTCGCGCCTGTATCCACAATATCCTGGCTTTGCTTCATTCCTCTACTACAGAGAAAGAAAAATAATCCATAAACATCTGTCAAACGATAATGGAGAGACTTAGATGCGACTTCAGGGAAACTATTATTGATTTGTGTCTCCAACCTTTCACACCAGTTCACATTAGAAAACGAAAACAAGTTATTCAACTGAGAACGGAAGTAATGAGCAGTACCTCCACCAATAATCACTTCATCGACATGACGAGGGACTTGTAATTTTAACCAGTTAGACAGCATCATCCAATATTCTTCTCTACTGTTGGCAACAGCATTACGAATTCTAGAAATCTCATGCTCTCTATAAATGGGATCTACATTTAAAGCTAATTCACCCAACGCTTTATGAGATGAGTTCTTCCCAGCCTTACAAATAGCCACCGTCAACTGCTCACTTTTTAACCCTGATGTCTGACTCTTGACTGATTCAACCATTTTCGAGAAACCTAAAGGCTCTGTCTTGCCCTTGCTCATCTCTCCACGCTCAATCAGCAGAATACTTGTATCTTGATAACCCAACATTACAACTGTGATAGTTTGCTCTTTGAGGATAGAACCTGGAGACCGCCCCCTGGTTAAAACTCCCCCGCCTTCAGGAAGACACAAAAATAGCTCTAATGAAAATGCTTTTGAACGTCCTTTGAACTTGTAGAGAGAAAGGGCCTTGGTCACTAAATCCTGAAATAAAACCCGATCTTGATATTCTCCCCATGGCAGCAAAATCCCTAAATGAATCGATGACCCATTTTCTAAATCGTGTTTGTCCGCGATCGCTCCCACAATCGCCAATACTTTAGGCAACGCTAACTCAAATTTCCGCTTTTGCAGTTGCAAGTCGGCATTAAAGCGCTTTCTCGCTAAAAACCCTACTGCAAAACAGTTCTGCTCATATTCAATCCAAGCACTATTTTCAGGATTTGACTCACCTATCTTACTTTGTTCATAAATTTCTAAACTTTCTCGCGGGACTGTCGCTACCTCCGGCTCCATCAAAATCAATTCTGGATTGAAGGAATTCAACGTGTAAAATCCCTTCAAAGATGAACCACCCGGATCTATTCCTAACCTTAGCAAGCTCATCACCAACACCCCCATTGAAAAATTTTAGTAGCCATTTTTTGGTATCAAAATAAATCAGTATAGCTAAATTCAGAGTATGTCATTCCTCTGATAATTCTAAGTCAGAATAACATAAAAGTCATGAGAATATTGAGATTTTATCAGTCATTTTCCAGTCGCTTCTTAGCACTTCCTGGAAGTTCCTGAAACCGATTTTTATGATAATAGTATGGTTAGCTAAAGGAGCATATATGGCATAGATGCGGCACTTTCACGGCATCCTAATTTTCATTTACGACGCACAGTACGCCAATTTTTGCGGAAAGTTTTTGAGCGTAATTTGCTATAGTAAAAAACATCAGAGTTGGAAAATAAAAAAATTGTTGTCGTCAAAGTTTTACCAAAATTTCTTCACTCGGCATCAAACAAAATTTTGTTTGGTGACGGGAATGAACTTTGGCAGCAATGGTTATTGGGTTAAGTTGTGTAAAGGGGAACAGGCAATAGGGAACAGGAAACAGAAAAGAGAGAATAAGCAAGAAAGTGAACAGCTTGGTTTTAAGAGTTTCCTGTTGCCTGTTGCCCGTTCCCTGTTCCCGCCCCGAAGGGGTATTAGCAGAGGTGAGCAATGCTAACAGCTGCTAACGTGTCCTCAGAGATGGCGGTGAAGTACTTCGTCAAAAACTACTACCATCAAGGCAAGTCGCGCTGGAGTGGACTAGGTGCAGAGAAACTTGGATTGTCAGGGTCAATTGATAATGAGCAAAAGTTTATCAATGTAATCGAAGGGCGATCGCCTGATGGCCGTGAGCAACTTAATGCGAGGGTGCTGAAACAAAAAGAACGTAGAGCAGCACTAGACTGTACATTTTCTGCGCCCAAGAGTGTGAGCCTAATGGCGTTGGTCGGTGGGGATTCAAGATTAATCGCCGCGCACCATCAGGCTTTAAAGGAAGTGATCGGGCTGATGGAAAGGCGTTATGCCATAACGAGGGTGACACAAGGAGATTGTCGTCGCAAGGTAAACACGGGTAACTTGGTCGTCGCGCAGTTTGACCATATCGAGAGTCGGGATTTAGATCCACATCTGCACACCCACTGCTTAGTCATGAATACGACGCAGACCAATGATGGTCAGTGGATAAGTTTGGTGAATAGTGAGATATTCGCTAACAAGAAATTCCTGGGGATGGCATACCAGAGCTATCTAGCGGCAGAAGTCCAGAAACTAGGGTATGAGGTAGAACCCAGAAAACATGGACAATTTGAGATTAAAGGTTTTAAAGAACAAGATTTAGAGGCGTTCTCAAAACGGCGGCAGCAGATCGTAGCTCTTGCTGGTGCATCTTCTTCATGGGCAGAGCGAAACCAAGTTTGGGATACTACTCGTCAACGCAAGCAAAAGTTAACAGAGGCAGAACTCAAATCGCTATGGTATGAAGAAGCTGCGGCACTGGGTATCAGTTTCATCAAGCCTTCTGAGCCAAATAGTCAAGTAGTTGCTGATTCTCTTGCCGAACCCAACGTTGAAGATGTGTTGGCAGATGCCATCGCTCATTGCAGTGAGAGGAATGTTGCCTTTAAACTTGAAGATTTAGAAAAATTTATCCTCTCTGAAAGACTTTTCACTGATGTAAATGCGCTTGAGCCATTAATCAAGGAGCATCAAGAGTTAATCGTTCTACCGGGAATGGAAAGACAATATACAACATGGACGGCAGTAAAAAGAGAACTAGCGACGATTGAGTTGATGCAGTCAGGAATTGGAGCAGTTAATCCGATACTGCATACACAAGTAGCTTCAAGCCTTTTAGAGAAAACCTCACTAAACCTTGGGCAGCGGCAGGCAGTTAGTCTAGCTGCAACGACAACAGACCAATTCATTGCGTGGCAAGGGGTAGCTGGTGCTGGTAAGACTTTCGCCCTCAAGGAATTAAACGCGATCGCACTCGCTCAGGGCTATACAGTCAAAGCTTTTGCCCCTTCATCGATGGCGGCCAAGGTATTAAGTGAGGAGCTAGGCATACAAGGTGAGACTGTAGCCAGTTTATTGGTGTCTGAGCCAGCACCCCGACTTGAATTAAATCAAATTTGGATTGTGGATGAGGCAGGTTTACTTAGTGCCAAAGATGCTCATGCCCTGTTAGAGAGAGCTACCCTTGAGGGAGCAAGACTATTACTAGTTGGCGATACCAAGCAATTATCGGCTGTCGAAGCTGGAAACCCTTTCAAATCCTTGCAACAAGCTGGCATCAAGACCGCGCACTTAAACCAATCAAACAGGCAGCGTAACCCAGAGTTAAAAATTGCAGTAGACCTAATTGCAGATGGGAGAGTAGAAGCAGGATTTAAGCAACTAGAGACAATAGGCAGTATTCAGGAAGTATCACCCGATACTACAAGAGAGATAATTGCTGCTGACTATATAGGATTAACCAAAGAGCAACGAGCGCGAACATTGGTACTGGCTGGTACAAATGTAGAGAAGTTGGCACTTACCCAGGCAATCCGAGGCAAGCTAAAAATTGAAGGAAGTTTAGGGGCAACTGCAAACATTACCCAGTTGCAAGCTTTAAACCTGACCAAAGTGCAGCTGCGTTATACCCATAACTTTGAACTAGGTAATGTGGTGATGCCAACGCGCAATTACAAACGCCGGGGTTTAGAGAAAGCCAAATTGTATGAAGTCGTCGGCAAGAACACCGACCGATTAATTTTGAAAGCAGACGATGGAAAGCAGTTAGAAGTAGATGCCAATTTTGACAAAGCTGTTTACCAACGCGAGCAAATTGAGATTGCTGTAGGCGATCGCTTGCAATGGAAGAAAAATGACCGCCAACTACAAAGGCGCAATGGTCAAGAATTTGTAGTCACGGCGATTGAGGGAGATTCCGCCCAAATTCAGTATTTAGATAGCAATCGAACTGAAACTATTAACCTAAGACAGGCGCAAAACCTGGACTATGCCCTTGTCAGCACAATCTATAGTAGCCAAGGTAAAACCACTGACCTAGCCTTGATTGCGGCAGATCACACCATTGGGCAAGAAAGTTTTTATGTGGCGATTAGTCGAGCTAGGCATAACGTCAAACTTTATACTAAAGACAAATCAGAATTGCTGGAACTGGCGCAAGAGTCTAAAGCCAAAGATAACGCCTTAGAATTGCTGATGAATTCCTTAAAAGTGGAACGAATTCAGGCGAAAACTGCCTCGGTCAGTCCAAGACCTAATGAGCCGGTAGTAAAACTTGAAGTTGCAATAGCAGAGCCTGTACTGAAAGCTCAACCGCTAGTCACAGAACAAGTCTCCTTGCCAGTTAGTCAGGCAGCCCCATTAGTTACAACGAGTTTAGAAACTGTAGCCAAACCCACTCTCAAAGAGAAACGTAGAGATGATAGAAAGTCTCCTGCTTTTGAAAAACCAGTATTAAAGACTGCTGTCCCAACAGAAGCATTCTGGATACCTCAAAAACAAGAAGAAGTACCTAATTTTATTGAACCAAAGCACTGGCAAGAGTTTGAATCAAGTGCCATTCACCCAGAAATTGCAGCGCTAAACTTTGAAAGCCTTCAGTTCAACTATGCAGGTGGTGAGCATGAGGCTTGGGAAAGGCTGATGGTTAGCGAAAAACTTAATCGTACAAATACGGGGCGACTTAGTGAAGGGTTAATCAAAGCCTATTCTCACCTTGATGCTGGTGGTTGGTGGTGTGATGCTGGAGTTGATGCGCGTTCATTTGCTGATTTAACACCAGGTGATAAACCTGCAATTAAAAGATGGGGATGTTACAAGCCGAACACACGTAGACCCAAAAAAAATGAGGATAACCAGGTAATTGAAGGAAAATTCATTAAATATGAGCATCCCCCAAAGGTTGAATTAAGTATTTTCTTGCTCAATGTCCCTGAAGATATTGCCGAACGCATCTACTCCAAACATAAAGTTAACCCCATTCAGCAGGAGCGGAAATCGGGATTTTGGTATTGTGTATGGAAATATAATTTACCGTGTGCTCTAGCAGAAGGAGCCAAAAAAGCAGCCAGTCTGTTGAGTCAGGGTCATGCTGCCATTGGGCTACCTGGGATTTCGGCGGGATACCGAACTCCCAAAGATGAGTTTGGCAAAAAAATCGGTAAGTCTTATCTTCATGAAGAGTTAGCAGTTTTCGCCACACCTAATAGAGTTTTTAAGTTCTGCTTTGACTATGAAACCAAGCCCGAAACGAAGCTCCATATCGAACGAGATATTTCAGTGACTGGAAGATTGTTACAAGAAACTGGAGCAAGAGTAAAAGTCATCAACTTGCCAGGCCCAGACAAAGGTGTTGATGATTTCATCGCCGCAAGTGGGCCACTCGCTTACGAGAAATTGAGTCATCTTGCTCCAACCTTTCGGGGCTGGCAACAGCAGAATCAGCATTCAAAGACTGCGGCTTTTCCACCTTTGCGTAAGCCGATACCAGAACAACGTTCTAAGTAGGTGGGTGGAATTAATTATAAGATAGAAAGACTGCTAAATTAGCCTATTATGCCTGCGCCTTTACGCATCATTCTCACGCCAGAAGAAAACCGAA
>NZ_JACJQM010000186.1:0-8029 GCF_014696655.1 Nostoc sp. FACHB-888
TATTGACACTCAGTCCTAATAAACGTCCTTACTACCAACAAGGAGAAAGAGCGATGAGGCTTATTCTATCTGCATCCTAGCCCTTTTTGTAGCCCCCTAAGGAACAACCCTCCTTCAACCACCAGTTACCATCAGTGCATCCGACTTCGCCCAATTTGCGTAGTTTGCCGTCTTCAGTATCGTGGGTATAAATGCCATCATCGAGAATTTCAAACCCATAATTCTGGCACTCGTTGAAGATATGCGCCATGATTTGGTTTTCGGTCGTGGGGGGTGTTGCTTCTTTTTCCTGCACTGGCAGTGTCCCATCTTTGTAGTGAGTGCAGATGAAGCGATCGCAACGCATTAGAGTGTTGGCACGAAATACTTCTTTGCCGTTTACCATCACTACCCAAGGCTGGGTTAGATTATCGTCGTGGGTGATGCTGGCTATCATTTGATTACCAGCATAATATTCGTGATGGTCAAACGAGATTTCGACTATTGTGAGGGGTTCGGGAGCGATGGCTTGGGCTTGGTCAGCGATGTAGCCGTCGAGTTCGGTTTGGGCGAGGGCTTGGTTGTCAACTTTCTGAAGCTGGGTGGATTGGTGGGCGATGATTGCGTTTACCCAGGTGTCGATCGCTCTTTTGTCCCCGGTGGGTGTTACGCCTAATTCGGCAGCGATTCTTTTGAGGCGGGGGAGGTTATAGCGGGAAAGGGCTTGCTGTGTGTAGTTTGGATGGGTCATAATAGAAACTCCTGTAAAAGGGCCAAAGGGTGATCGCAGAGCCTACGAAACTTGAGCGGTCGCCTTTTGTTTTGTATGTTTCTATTTTACCGTTGTCAACGGACAACGGTCAAGCAACAACAGTAATTATTTTGGCAGTATCGAAAAAATCAGTGATATCAGCATTTAGTGCTTCACACAAAACGTTAACAACCTCTACTGAAACAGTGATTGTTCCACTTTTGAGGCGAGTAGCATAATAATCGGGCTGTTCTAATTGCTGAATATATTGGTGTGCAACCTTTTGACCAAGTTCAGTAGTTTTTTGCTCAAGCTGACGCCGAGGTATATTTCCGCGTAATTCTGTTAACTTTTTAGCTTGTTTATTACCCCATTTGAATGTAGCAATATGTTCAATATCTATCATCGTAGTAATTTTTTTACCGTTGCTACTTGCCAGCATAACATTTTAGATTTATTGTTGTAAGCAGTAATAAAGTACCTTACAGGGAGGTGGCATGACCGTTCATGTCATCAACTTTGTATTACTATGCAACAACCAAAGATAGTGATCACCTTGTGTAGTTAGGAAAATTTACTCTTAGTTGAATCATGGAAGTAGTAAGTAAGGGAGCGATCGCTTCTTTAAGAAATCTGGGCTATGGGAGATGAGCAACAGCCCTAGTAAAAATCGCCGACGCAAGGGCGAGGGCAACGGTTCTATTCACTGGCGCATCATAACTAAGAAGGGGAAGGATTACCCCCAAGCTTATTACCACTGGCAAGAAAATGGAAAGAAAAGGACGAAGTACATCCCTAAAAAATTACTAGGGGATATTCAGGAAGCTGAAGCAGCCAAACGTCCAGTTGTAGAGATATTACAGATGTTGGGGGTTGAGGTTAGCCCTAGTAAATTACTAGGGGATAAACAGATAAACCCTAGTAATGCAGCTTTAGAAACAAGCCCTAGTAATGACATATCCCCTAGTAAAATGCGGCGAAACAAAGGTGAGGGGAGCGGTAGTATTCATTGGCGAACCATAATTAAGAACGGCAGAGATTACCAACAGGCATACTATCACTACGAATTTTGGAGTGAGGGCGATCGCTTGGTCAAATCGTCGAGGTACATTCCCAAGCGGTTACTGAATCATGTTCAGCAGATGGAGCAAGAAAAAGCGGCTGTTAAGGAGATATTACAATTGCTGGGGATGATGAAATCATGATTCTGAAGCTGTCACGGTAACTCCTGTTGAAATACCTGACTGACTGAACAAGAGAGAGTGTCGGGAGCAAAGCGGTGAAGCAGTCCGCAGAAAGGGGTTTTTCCAAGTAGAGGAACTGCCGAATCCGTAAAGGTTTCCGTCGACTCTAAACCCCATCACAGAGAAGGGCTTGCCGATAGGCAGCACTACTGTTAAAACCGAGCTAAGTTGCGAGATTCAGCAAAAACATCAATCTCGATGCACTTTCTGTTGATTTTCCGTATAGTAAATAGTTGGGCTGTTTTCTTGTTTTAATGACATTCGTATTGGATGGTGAACAATTATGAGTTCAAATCAGCAGTTTCTGCAAAATTTATACGAAGCCTTCAACAAAGGCGAGATTGAAACAATCATCTCGGTGATGCACCCGGATGTGAAATGGGCCAACGGGGTGGAAGGCGGTTTCGTTTATGGACGCGACGCGGTGCGCGAATACTGGACTAATCAATATAAGGTTATTCAAGTGCAGCTTGAAACCTTAAAATTCGAGACGGATGAAAACAATCGAAATGTCGTTACCGTTCATCAAATGGTCAGAGATTTGCAAGGCAATTTGCTTGCGGATGCAACAATTGAGCAAATTTTTACTATTGAGGATGGTTTGATCAGTCTTTATGAAATTGGCGAAACCGAAACAATCCAACAGATGATTCAAAAGACGAGAAACAAAAATGAGTAATTGAGAAGGCAGTTACAATTCGAGGCGTTGCTTTACTGATCGCAATGAAGAGAGGTTAGTAACTTTGGTCAGATTCTGTATAAATACTTCACCGCTATTTGCTCCCATCGTAGCCAAACATCCGCTTGCACTTGACCGTTTAGAGCCTTTTCATATTGCCCAAAAGAATTAAGATGTTGACTTGCTGCCCCACCCCGTAACCGCAAAAAAAGCCACCATCTCCGCATCACACAATCCAGAATTTCCCAACTCAGACATTACCCCTTCAGAAGACCCAGCTTCAGCAATCATTGACGTTCCTGCTGTTGAAGTTCCAGAATTAACCGAGCAGGAGCAGAGCGATAAGCCTGACGGCATGGCTACGCTTACCGCCTGCATTTGGAGCGAAAGGTGGAACGGGCCTTTTTTGAGGCAGGAAAGGCATTAATGGAATTACGGGATCGCAAGTTATATCGCTCTACTCACAAAACCTTTGAGGAGTATTGCCGCGTTCGCCCTTGGCGTTGGCGAAGCCATCGCTTTGGCCATAATCGTCGCCAGTCTTATCTTCTAATGGATGCAGCAATAATATTTGATAACTTAGAGCAAAAATGTGATCGTTCCGATCACATTTTGCCGACGAATGAGTGGCAAGTTAGACCACTGTCCAAGCTTGAGCCGGACATTCAGCCCGAAGCATGGAAGCAAGCTGTAGAGTCTGCCAACGGGAAAGTACCATCTCATCGCATTGTCAAAGATGCGGTGCAGCGAATACTTGCCTGCGGAGCGTGAGCAGATGCGGGTGATTTGCGATGGCGTAACCGCCCACCGTAGGTGATCGCATCGGTCGAGTGTATTCAGATTCGCTGGAGGAGACAGTCAAAAGCCTGTTGCAGTTATTGGGGAAGCTGAATCGACCAAATCTTACTGTTGTGGAAGAGAAATTATTGACGCTTTCAATGGAGATATCACCACAACGGGACAGTAAGGAAGTTAAGTTGTACGAGGGATGTGGCAAAACTTTCCGCAACTGGTGTCCCGTGCTATGCCAGTTGTAAGCGTGAGTGCTGTAGAAACGCTCTACATAATTGATACAGCGCTTGTAAGTGAACGCCATCACTCTGCAACTGGTTAGAAATGAACAAAACCAAATAGGATTTCAGAAGATGAAAAATCTAGATAGCTGGATTGCTGTATAGTTTTGGTTATGCCAGATTATCATCTCAAGAGTTGCTCTATGATTGCTCTACCTGGTATTGCCATCCAAGACAAGATATATGAAAGTTCTAATTCTCTAGTGTACCGGGGCATCAGAGACGATGGAGTAGGGGTCGTCGTAAAAATGCTAAAGCTTGATTATCCCTCTCCCCAAGAACTAACCCGCTACAGACAGGAATATAAAATTACCCGCTCCCTTAACTTGGAAGGAGTTATCAAGGCATACAGCCAGCAGGACTATCAACGGACTCTGGTGATTCTCTTAGAAGATTTTGGGGGAGAGTCCCTAGAGCAATGGATGCACAAGCGTCCAGATATCTTCTGCCCGATGCCTTTATCCACTTTTCTAGATGTGGCGATCGCTGTTTGCGATATTCTGGGCAGAATCCATGCAGCCAATATCATTCATAAAGATATCAACCCTGGAAACATAGTCTTTAATCTGGATACTGGCGTTGTCAAAATTATTGACTTTGGGATTGCAACCCAATTTAACCGCACGAATCCGACGTTCAAAAGTCCCCATGTGTTAGAAGGCACGCTTGCCTATCTGTCGCCAGAGCAAACCGGGCGAATGAACCGGATGCTCGACTATCGCACCGATTTCTACTCGCTAGGCGTAACCTTCTACGAACTGTTAACTGGACAGCTACCGTTTGAAACAACGGATATTCTGGAACTAGTCCATTGTCATATTGCTAAAGTGCCCGTTCCACCTCACGAACTGAATCCAGCGATCCCTAAAGCCGTTTCAGATATCGTTTTGAAATTGATGGCGAAAAACGCCGAGGATCGTTATCAGAGTGCCTGGGGCATCAAAGCAGATTTAGAAATTGGTCTTCACCAGTTCGCACAAACCGATAAAATCGATGGCATTCAACTCGGTCTTCAAGACGTTTCGGATCGGTTTCAAATTCCCCAAAAATTGTATGGACGCGAAGCAGAGATTGAAGCATTATTAGCAGCGTTTGACAGAGTAGCACAAACGCAAAATGGAGAATTGAGAGTGAAAAATCAAGAAAATTCTCAATTCCTTGTTGAGATGATGTTGGTATCTGGCTATGCTGGGGTAGGCAAATCAGCTCTAGTACAAGAACTCTACAAGCCGATCACTGCAAAACGCGGCTATTTTATCTCTGGTAAGTTTGACCAATTTGGGCGTAATATTCCCTACAGCGCGATCGCCCATGCCCTGCAAAAATTGGTGCAGCAACTGCTGGGTGAACCAGACGAGCAAGTGCAACAATGGCGAGATCGTCTACTCACTGCTTTGGGAAGCAACGGACAAATTATCGTAGATGTCATTCCCGAAGTTGAGTTCATTATTGGCAAGCAGCCACCTGTGCCCGAAGTTGGAGCAACAGAAGCACAGAATCGCTTCAATCTCACGTTTCAAAGGTTTGTGCGGGCGTTTTGTGCAAAAGAGCATCCCCTGGTCATCTTTTTAGACGATCTACAGTGGATCGATTCTGCGACGTTGAAGTTAATTGAACTCATATTGCTTGACGAGCAAACTCAATCTCTGTTTTTGATCGGAGCCTATCGAGATCATGAAGTGTCTTCAACGCATTCATTAATTTTGATGCTGGAGAGCTTGCGAAATCAGGGTGCAGCGCTTCAAGAAATTACCCTGACTCCTTTAACGCTCGAACCCTTGACTCAACTGGTGGCTGAGACATTACATCGCAATCCTGATACCGTTCGTTCCTTAGCCCAAGTCGTGTTGCGTAAAACCGAGGGCAATCCTTTCTTTGTTGGTGAATTTTTGAAGCTGCTGTATGGCGAAAACCTGTTGACCTTTGATGCTCAACAGTTGAGTTGGCAGTGGAACCTAGCTGAGATTGAAGCTCAAGATATCACTGCTAATGTGGTGGAGTTGCTGCTGCGTCAGTTGCAGAAATTGCCGTCAGCAACACAGCAAGTTCTCTCCATAGCGGCTTGTGTTGGGTCTGAATTTGATTTAGAAACGTTGGCGATCGTTTGCGAAAAATCACCGAAAGCAATTTTCCAGGATTTATTAGAAGCAATACAAGCTGGATTAATTCAACCTCTGTCTGAATTAGACAAAGACTTGTTAGTTCAAGAGTATAAGTTCTTGCATGACCGGGTGCAGCAAGCTGCATACGCCTTAATCGATGAGTCGCACAAACAAGTTGTTCATCTCCAAATCGGTCGTAATTTACTAGAAAAGACCTTATCAAAGCGGTTATCAGAGAGGCTGTTTGAGATTGTTGAGCACCTAAATCATGCGATTGAGCTTGTAACCGATCAAGCAGAACGCCATGAAATTGCCAAATTAAATTTAATCGCAGGTCAGAAAGCGAAGGCAGCGATCGCCTATAGTATGACTCAGAACTATTTAGCCGCAGGGAGAGCATGGCTGGTAGTTTCTAGCTGGAAAACAGACTATGACCTGACATTAGATTTATATCTAGAAACAACAGAAGTTGCGTATTTGTGTGGCGATTTTGAGCAGGTAGAATCCTGGGTCGCGATCGTTCTGCAAGAAGCTAAAACGGTTCTCGACATCGTAAACTTTTATGATGTCAAAATTCAAACCGACACAGCGCAGGGTCAGCCATTGAAAGCAATCAATACTGCGTTGCAAGTTTTACAGCAATTGGGGATCAGTTTTCCCGAAAAGCCAAGTCAGTCGGATATTCAGCTTGAACTAGACACAATCACATCCCGATTCAGTGAGAAGCTGATCGAGGACTTTATTCATCTGCCGGAAATGACCGAGCCGGAAAAGTTGGCGGCGATGCGGATTCTATCAAGTATAACGGTTGCTGCCCAGATGGCTGCTCCCGATCTGATGCCTCTACTTGCATCTAAACAGGTCAACCTGTCAATCCAGTATGGCAACGCGTTTGTGTCACCCTTTGTGTATGCCACCTTTGGGTTAATTCTTTGTGGAATGGTCGGAAACATAGAGGTTGGCTACCAATTTGGACAGCTTGCTCTCAGGAACTTGTCACAGCCTCATACCCATTCACTCAGAGCTAGAACATTACTGTTCGTAAATGTCTTCATCATCCACTGGAAAGAACATATTAGAGAATCACTGGAGCCATTACTAGAAGGCTATCAAAGTGGACTAGAAACTGGGGACTTAGAGTTTGCTGCATATTGCGCTCACGGTTACTGCTTCCACTCCTTTGTCGTCGGAAAGGAACTCGTGGAACTTGAACGCGAGATGAGGATATACAGTGAAGCAATCCGTGAAATCAAACAGAAAACAGCACTAACCTTGAATCAACTATTTCACCAGTCTGTCTTAAATTTGATGGGATGCTCGGTCAATCCATGTCGTCTAATTGGCGAATCTTACAATGAGGAGAATAGACCGCCACACTATGAAATAAATGGAAACTTAATCTTTAAAATACATTTCAACAAACTTTTCCTATGCTATCTATTTTCTGAGTACTCTCAGGCAATTGAAAACTCAACCCTAGCGGCAAGTCATTTGAGCGAAGTAATAGCGGCTCCCTCGGAGCATTTGTACTACCTCTATGACTCTCTGGCAAGACTGGCTACATACCCCGGAAGCAGCGCTCAAGCTCAGTCGGAAATCCTCAAAAAAGTTGCTGTTAACCAGGAGAAAATGAAACAATGGGCACATTATGCACCAATGAATTATTTGCATAAATATTATCTGGTGCAAGCCGAGACTGCACGAGTTTTGGGTCAGTTGCTTGAGGCAGAAGAATTCTACGAACAAGCGATTCAAGGAGCTAGAGAAAACGAATACATCCAGGAAGAGGCGTTAGCATACGAATTAGCTGCCAAGCATTATCTAGCGCGAGGTCTGGAAAAATTTGCTCAGCTCTACATGAAAGAAGCACACTACTGCTATGAAAGATGGGGAGCGATGGCAAAAGTCAAAGATTTAGAAAAACGCTATCCACAACTACTCAATTCCAACGTGATTCGGCAATCGAACTCAATCTTGACCGCTAAAACGATCCTTCATCCGACTGCGGCGATCGATTTGGCTGCGGTAATGAAAGTAGCTCAAGCTCTTTCAGAAATAATCCATCTCGATCAATTGATCGCCACGTTAATGCAGGTGGTGATAGAAAATGCCGGAGCCGAAACAGGCGCTCTAGTGCTCCTAGAAGACGATCAACTCACTGTGGTGGCTCAGTGCAGTGGGAGTAGACAGTGCAACCTGGA
>NZ_JACJQM010000187.1:0-7965 GCF_014696655.1 Nostoc sp. FACHB-888
GGGGGCAGGGGGAGGGAAAGTCGTAGTGAAATCCAAAAATTGGATAATTTATTTCTTGGAGTTCCCTTAGAGGATATTTGAAAGTTTTAACCTATCCATTACTTGCATCTTTTTTAGCAATCAAACATATATTTAGAAGACATTGCCAAAACTTTCATCAAATATTGTGTCAATGTAAACGCATCTACACCTAATTCGGTACGTTCTTGGGCTGCTAAAATACCAGCTTGCGAATGCCACCAAGCAGCAGTTGCCACAATATCTTCTACCGGAATCTGTTTAGTTGCTGCTTGCGCTAACAATCCACCCAGTAATCCAGTTAAAACGTCACCGCTACCGCCGCGTGCTAAGGCGGGTGTACTTTCAGGAATGATCCAAACAACACCTTGAGGGTTTGCGATCACAGTTCTTGCCCCTTTCAACAACACCACAGCCCCACTTTGTACGGCTGCTTTTTGTACTGCTTTCACTTTGTCATGTTTAGCATCGGGGATATCAGGAAATAATCTTTCAAATTCGCCAGTGTGGGGTGTGAGTACGGTTATGGCTTGACGTTTTTTTAACGTGGCGATCGCTCCCATTTGTGCCAAGATATTTAAACCATCGGCATCGAGAATTAGAGGGCGTTCGCTTTCTATGACTTCTTGCACAATGGGCGTAGCATCTCGTGTTAAACCGGGGCCACAAGCGATCGCATTAAAGGAACTCAGTTCGGTTTTTTCTGGTAATTGTAGGTGGGCAATCGCTCCAGTTTCCGTCTCTGGACAACCGACAATTAGCGCTTCTGGCAAGTGTGACACCAAAAGAGATTTCA
This sequence comes from Nostoc sp. FACHB-888, assembly GCF_014696655.1. Lineage (NCBI taxonomy): Bacteria > Bacillati > Cyanobacteriota > Cyanophyceae > Nostocales > Nostocaceae > Nostoc > Nostoc sp. FACHB-888. The sequence goes on from NZ_JACJQM010000187.1 coordinate 815, forward strand.
GTGATTCGGGTACAGCGATCGAAAGCATTCCCACACCACTAGCCCTAGCACCCAAACCAGTTAAAATTGCACCACCTGCATAGCGCCGCGAACCGCAAATCAACAATAAATGTCCTTCCTTATATTTGTGGGTGACTGATGGACGGGGTAGGGGTAAATTAGCAAGTGCCGTTGCTGGTGTAATACTTTTAATCCTGGATGCATCTTTTAGAACAGCTTCTACATCAGCTAAAGGAATATCGAAATCGATTAACTCAGCTTTCCCAATATATTCCAGCGCCTGATCTTGGAAGAAAGCTAATTTCCATAAACCCAAACAAAATGTGTAAGTGGCGCGAATGGCAGTTCCCAATACTTCGCCTGTGTCAGTGTGTAAACCTGAAGGTAAATCGATACTATAAATCGGCACAGACAATTCATTTAGCTGATTAATTGCAGAGGCAATAGGATCAGTAAGGTTTCTTTCTAAACCAAACCCAAATAAGCCATCAATCAACAAATCAGAATCTGGCAGTTGCTCAATTGTTTGATAAATTGGAATGCCCAAACTCTGAGCATACTGCAAGTGCTGCGAAGTTAATTCTTTGAGCTTAGAGAAAGGAGAATAAATCCAAACTTCATATCCGCGAAAGTGTAATTCACGGGCTACTACTAAAGCATCCCCGCCATTATGACCCGGCCCGACAAGAATTCCAACACGAGATCCCCCCGCCTGCGCCGATATTCTTAAGAACGGTGTGTTTGAAAGGATGTAGCCCCCCTTTTTAAGGGGGGTTGGGGGGATCTCTTGAATGCGACGGGCAATTAATCCCGCCACCTTTTCCATCAAAGCAACTACAGGCATTCCTGCTGCAAAGATCCGATCTTCAATATCGCGCATCTGCACAGCAGTCACTATCACTTGCGAAATTTTTTCTTGCCTGTTTTGCATCAGTCCTAATTCCTGTTAGCGGATAGCTATGGTTGAGCCAGTGCTGAGTTATGAGTTTTAGGGTAACTGAAACTTTAGCAGATTTCAAAACCCTTCCTTCATAAATGAACTAACTGCTTAATGCTGACATCGCTGGAATCTTTGTGTTACAACTTGGCAGACAATTTAATCATGCGTTGGAGTGGGTGAATCAGATTTTGGGAATAATCCTCATAGTGTTTGAAAGCATTGTTTTGGTTGGGCTTCACGCTATGAGAGCGCGATTTATAAGAAAAAAGCAGATTTTTGGGTATTTATCTATTGCATTTTGCTGCATTCTGTGGATTTATTTGGCATTAATTCCAGTTCACGCAACATCCACAGGATCTATTGATACTTTGCGACAACAGCAGCAACAAATGAACCAGCAGCGTCAGAGTGTGGCTAAAGATCGCGACCGCTTAACAAATCTCCAACAAGAGGCCCAAAAACACCTGACTGGTTTAAAACAAAATCTGCAAACTACAGATAGCCATATTCAAGAGAGCGAATCACGATTACAACTCGCCACCCAACGCCTCCAGCAGTTGGAAACTGATCTAATAGTAGCGGAACGTTCCTATGAGGAGCGGCAAATAGCAACAGTAGCACGATTGCGTTATCTCCAGCGATCGCCTGCATCTGTTGGATGGGCAGTTTTGCTCCAAAGTCAAAATATCAGCGACTTTTTCAGCCGTCGTCATCAGTTGAAGTTAGTGTATCAGGCAGACGAACAAATTTTGGTAAAACTCAACCAACAAGCAAAGCTGATAAATCAACAAAAAACGGAAGTAGAACAGCAAAAAAACGAAATTGCCTTAATTCGTGAGCAACTGCTGGCACAAAAATCCGATTATCAAAACCAGGCACAGTCACAATCAGAATTGATTCAACGTCTTAATAGCGATCGCCTCGCTCTCGAAGCAGCGCAAAACCAGCTAGAGAGGGAATCCCAAAATTTGGAAGTCTTGATTCAACAAAAGGTAGCAGAAGCTAGAGCAACAGAAGAGGCGCAAGCAAAAGCCAACAGCCGGACAAGTTTTATTATCCGGGGAACTGGTGTAATGGCATATCCTAGCGATGCTTCTACTAGCAGTCCCTTCGGTTGGCGGATGCACCCTGTTCTTGGCTATCGTCGCTTTCACGCCGGGTTAGATTTTGCCGCTAGCTATGGTAGTACAATTCGGGCAGCCGATTCGGGAACAGTAATTTTTGCTGGCTGGTATGGTGGTTATGGCAGAACTGTAATTATCAACCACGGCAATGGTATTACAACACTGTACGGACATAGCAGCGAGTTGTATGTTTCTGAGGGACAAGCAGTTGAACGCGGACAAGCGATCGCTGCTGTCGGTTCCACGGGTTTATCAACTGGCCCCCACCTCCACTTTGAAGTGCGTCGGAATGGTACACCCGTAAACCCAGCCAATTATCTTTAACTCAGAAACCAAGTTGCTCTAGGCTGCAAATTTTATCACAGACGTGCTATTATAATGTGGAAGACTAAGGGCGCGTGGCTCAGTGGATAGAGCAACAGATTCCGGTTCTGTGGGTCGGGGGTTCAAATCCCTCCGCGCTCGTTATTTGTAGATTAACTAATTATTTGTCTAAGAAGTACTTAGACTCCCACTTCTGACAATAGAGCTTCCATAGCTTCCCAAGAGAGTCCTTGTTGAATATAACGGGGTGCTTCAGGATTATAAGGACTGGCTACTCGGTCAATATTGAGGATGTTTCCCCCATCTGGAAGAACTGGTACATCTGCATCAAATGCCGTGGGGCGCATCAAAGAACTAGAAAAGCCTTTGAAAACAGCAATTGTATCTTGCTCATCAGCAATTTCCACCGTTACAAGTAGGACTTCTTGGGGGCGTTTAGCAGTGTATTGTTCCAGTCGCTTACCAATGGAATTCATTTTTTTAAGATTAGAGGTACGGTGGGGCAGCAACGGTTACTGTGGTGTAGCTGAACGTCCTTGCTTGCCCAACTTAATCAGAACAAAGTAGCTTAAGTAAAGCACATAAATTATTAAACTAGTTATGCCAAGAAAACCTAAGAAATCAGCCTTGCTATTAGCATGGAAATATTCTTTGAATAGCAACGGAGCCTCAAACCAGACGCTACAATAGGGAGTCTTCAGCATATTGCCAGAAAAAGCACAACCCAAAAATGGGATAAAGGCTAATGTACCCAAAATACAATAAACAGTTGTAGCCCAGCGCCAAGAGGTAAAAATTAATTTCAAAGAGCCATTGGTTTGATACTCAATTTCATCGTTGATATCTACCCAGAACCACAACGAAATCGGGATCAAAATCTGACCTATCAACCCAGATACAAAGCTAACTGGATACTGGGCAATCATTAAATAAATCGTGATTGCTACCAGGCTTGATACTCGCCAGTATATAGTCAACAAGCGTTGTATGCCTTCCGCTTTTTGCACAAATGCCCAAACCAGAAGAATTAGTGGAATAATTACCAGGAATAATACTGCCAATCGGTAATCAATCCAGACGAAAGGGCGAAACCAAACGCTATAGTCCATAGTTTTTCTCAAATGATAAATAAAACATTTTAACTAAGAGCAAGTATCTATAACTGACAAACCTGTAAGCTATTAGCTAGCTAGTAGTCTATCTATATTACATAACAGTTTAATCAAAGCACAAAGCTCAATGTCTAGTCTCAAGACTGCGCTCTAACTTCTTTGTGCAAAGAAGTGGTTCCCCAACTCATAAGCTATTACGCCTTTAAATTACACAATAACTCATCAGGTTTGTTGACTGCTGACCGTTGACAGTTAACTGTCAGCAGTCAACAGTCAACACAAAAAAATGTGCAAGTTAGATGGGTGACAGCTTACCATTTCATGTAATTTATACTATAAACACGTTTGTAAAGGCATACAAATGTACGCCCCTAGAGCCAATTCATTTGTTACAAAGATTTTCGGAAAAGGTATTAGATGGTAGATTGTCTAATTTACTTTTTTCAATCTCTCTAATTTGGCAAAAAAAACAAGCAACTCAAAGATCCTTAACTTAAATTTTGCACCTATGTGTAGTAGCATCAGGGAGCCTGTTTAAAACCCACCTAGCAGCTATATACTTGATACTCACGGACAAAATTTCAATTTTTTTGGATATATAAGGTTTCCTTTTAAGATAAAAACTCTCAAAGTTTAATCCTCATACATCCATAACTCCAGATATTTCACCAATTTTTTACTCGTTGTAGAAATTGATGAAAGAGCGAGAGTAGGATTTCAGCCGCGAGTAACGTAAAAGTGCGAAATTTCAATAAGTAAATCCTGGTTGCTCGGTGACAAACGAACACAAAATTAACTAGTTCAAATTTTTAGTCGTCGTAAACCCGGCATTCAATTGCATCTGGGTTGTCATCGCAATACTGTTCTAGAGAATTCTTTGGCTTGTTTTGGCGCTTGTGGGAAGCTTCGGCTTGCAATTCTTCTACTGCATCCCAAGCAGCAGCACACTCTGGTGAGTTGCTACCGCTAATGTCACAGACAGTACGCGCTTGTTCTACTTCTTCTTGAATTTTCTCTTGGATGTCGCCCTTTGCAGTTTCTTGGATGTTGGTCATTGCTTTAGTCTCGTTGTCTGTTGTTAATACTAGTATAGAAAAGCTTCAGAAATGGCAGATTTTAGTTTGATTACTAACCATTCTAACCATTGAGCTAATAAGTTAGTACTTTAGCCTGTTGATTTATAACCATTACAGTAAACTGCCGCATCTATAATGCATTCATCTTTATTTTTTAAGATTTTGTGGAATTAGTACCATAGATAAACAATCATACAATATATTTAGATGCATCTATTAGGGAATGACAACTCCAACTTCTTGGAATGGAGGAGACAAAAGGCCCGTACTCATTTTTGTCGGATGCAATTCTTCCCAAAATAAAAAATCAAAACTTACTAGCCCAAAAAGATAAAGAAGCTCAAAACTCATGGCAGACCAAATGCAGTGGGCAAATGCCCTATCAACCCGTCATTCTCTGGAAGCCGCCGTTACAGATGTGGTGGAACGAGCTGTCTCATCGTTAACAGCACCTGCGGATCTAGGACTGGTATTCATTTCGTCTGCTTTTGCGAGTGAGTATTCTCGATTGTTACCCTTGTTAACTGAAAAACTTTCTGTGCCAGTGCTAATTGGCTGTAGTGGTGGGGGCGTTATTGGCACGACAGTTAGCGGAGAAACCCAAGAACTGGAAGCTGAACCAGCTATCAGCTTGACCTTAGCACATCTTCCAGGGGTAAAGGTTCAAGTCTTTCATGTTGTTGCTGAAGAATTACCTGACTTAGACAGTTCTCCAGATGCTTGGGTTGATTTGATCGGTGTGCCAGCATCACCGACACCCCAGTTTATCTTGCTGTCTAGTTCCTTTGCCTCTGGAATCAACGATTTGTTGCAGGGGTTAGATTTTGCTTATCCAGGATCGGTGATAGTGGGAGGACAGGCTAGTGGTGGAGGTATGGGTGGTCGTGTTGCTCTTTTTTGTAATGATACTGAAGGCGAGAAATGCCAAAGCCTCTATCGTGAGGGCACTGTTGGTATAGCTTTAACGGGCAATATTGTTTTAGAAACGATTGTAGCCCAAGGATGCCGACCGATTGGCAAACCATTGCAAGTCACAAAAGCCGATCGCAATATTATTCTAGAGTTAGATGAGCAAGTGCCTCTAGTGGTGTTGCGAGATTTGATTGCCAGTCTCAGCGAACAAGAACGGACTTTAGCACAGCACTCTTTGTTTGTTGGTGTGGCAATGGATGAATTTAAGCTGGCTTTGCAACAGGGAGACTTTTTAATTCGTGGTATTCTTGGGGTTGATCCAGCAGCTGGGGCGATCGCAATTGGCGATCGTGTCCGCCCTGGTCAAAGGCTGCAATTCCACCTACGCGATGCCCAAGCCTCTGCTGAAGACCTAGAATTACTACTCCAAAGTTATCAAACCCAACGAGAATCTGAACCCTCTGCCGTAGCTGCCTTAATGTTTGCTTGTCTGGGGCGAGGTGAAGGACTGTATGGTAAACCCAATTTCGATTCTGAATTATTTCGCCGTTACCTCAGCGATATTCCTGTAGGCGGCTTTTTCTGTGGCGGTGAAATCGGCCCTGTTGCTGGCAGAACCTTCTTACACGCTTACACTTCAGCATTTGGAATTTGTCGCCAAATTCAGTTTTGAGTTATGAATTAAACTTCGGACTCTGCCAATTTTGGATTTTAAATTAACCCCATACCTTCACATAAAAACTTGGCCCGGATCTCTCACTGATGAGAAATCCGGGTTTAGTCTGTAGGATATTATCCTATCTTTGTCTTAATTTACTATGAAACCCTCTCATATCCAACACGCGTTAGCGTTCGCGGAGCGTCTCGTAGAGAAGCTCGCCGCAGGCATCGCTGCATCCCAAGTATTAAAAAAAATAATTGAAATCTGGTGTCAATGGCGTAAACAAAAGTTGCCAATGTATTTATTTCTGGCGATGTGTTTTAACCTAGTGGTTGCACCTCTGGTTTACGCAGCTACTGGTGAACAACTTTCTCGCAGTCAATCTTGGGGATTAGGGCTGTTAGGACTGTTGACGCTAGGGCTTGCTATCTATTTACTTTTTGTAATGTTTGTACCAGAGAAATTCTAATGAGTTTTGCACTTTTTAGAAGTGGGATGAGCTTAATAGCTATCATCTAGATCAGCCTGCTTCTAGTGACAAGCGATATTTTTGTTGCAATTCCAAGCTAATAATACAGGCAATCAACCACAATAAACCTGCCCCATAGCCAGCTGTTACATCAGTCAGCCAATGTACTCCAAGATAAAGCCGACTGAAACCGATCGCAGCAATTAAGACAACAGCCAAGGCATAAATCTGAAAGCGCCATTCAGGAAACTGCTTTGCCAGAATATAGCTGGTAAAACCGTAAATGACTATTGAAACCATTGCATGACCACTGGGAAAACTGTGTTGACCCACTTTAATAATATGGTTCCACAGTGCTGGACGCGCTCTACCAAATAATATTTTCATTAAACAATAGAGTTGTCGGGAAATAGTGACTAAAATCGCTGAAAGGCTTAGGGAGTCTGGGTTTCAATAATTTTGGTCAGAAATCAATAAAAAGCTTGCCACAAGCAGATTTCAAGGATTTTTGAGCTTATTACCCAACAAGTCTA
>NZ_JACJQM010000188.1:0-7993 GCF_014696655.1 Nostoc sp. FACHB-888
TTTCTACAATTATTTATGTCATTTTAAAATCTTTCTTAGTTTTTATTAGTAAATAAGATGCGTTCGCCCTGATGCAGTAGTCGAGCGCCACAATTTCTCACAGTTAAACAAAACCCGTATTCGCTTTCGTATTCAGTTAAAAAAAAGTACAAAGTCTGCTGCTCCTAAATGGGCAGATGTACTAAAAGCTGAGGTTTCTGAAATTGAATCAGACCTCGTTAAAGTCACAAATTCCGAAGTAGGTTTGCGGGGTATCAAGGTATTCAAAAAGCTAGATGAAGCTGCTGCCCAATTGAGGCAAGAGATTGCTTCAGTTCAAGAATGGATGTCTGCTGATACTGGCGATTGGGTTTGTCCGATTGATTTAGCTCCCTTGGTATGGAATCAGTTAATCAATATTAGGGATAATATCGCCCCTGGTTTACGCAATCAATTAAAAGTTGATTACGAAGCGGGACTTGTTGATTATCAAGAGCGAATTGACCAGTTTCTCTCACTTAACACCTGGGAATTAGCACAGGATAAGCAAGAGTCAGTCAAAGCCAACTTATTAAGAGCATTCCCGACTCTGACCGACCTTGAAGACTATTTGCAAGTTGTTATTGGTCGCCCGGTGATTATACCCGCTTTATCCGAACAACTCAATCAGCAGCAAGCCGAGTGTCTAGACCAGATTACTAAGTTCATCCAACAGTATGACCAAAATCTGGAGCAAAGGCTACGGGAATCAGCGATCGCTGGCGGTGAACAACTCGCTGCCCAGTTGCTTGAAGAGTTGGCTGATTGGCATCAGTGAGAGGTTAAGGTAATTGCACATTTGTCAAGGCTCTACATGACCTTGAGTTCTTTTGAGTAAAAGTAGCCTTTGTACAAAAGCCTTACTAACATCGAACCTAGAAGCTATTTTTCTAATTGAGGTATCGCCTTGAGAGTAAGCGTTAATTATTTTTTCTCGAAAGTCGATGGAGTAAGCTTTCATAGTCCTGGTTGATACACTAGCGTTTAGTGTACTCTATCTACCTGCAATCCGCTGAGCAGACAGTGAGTACAGGTAAATTATTGCTACTTCATTCTAAGTCATTTGAAGGGAGAACCTGTGAACCAACTGGTACGCCGTTAGATAGCAATGATGTGGTTTCTACTTGTTTTCCAAAGTAAATTGACTGAAGGAGCCGTCGATTGTGTATGATTGGCAGATCAAATTTCCCCAAGCGCATCTGCTTCAAATCAGATGGTGTGTCGGCTACGTTGACAATAAAGCGAGCATCCGCTGCTACCTCATAGCGACCCAAGAGTAATATTACCGGGCGGATAATGGGGATAAATCGACGCAACAGTGAACCACTAGCAATCTTGAAGAAGACAAAGGTGTGAATACGTGTGTTTTTTGATGTCTCAGGCATTATAAATGCTGCCGAGCGTATAACAAAGGGGCGGGGCAAGCCATTGGTGGCATCTACCCAATACATAGTAAAAACCGCTTGTACCGGGTCGAAGCGGGTAACCCAGTCATTATTGAAGTAGTCTCCTGCCTTGACACCAAAAAATAAAAGCCAAGGCGAAGGTCGCTGCGGACCCTGGTAGTGTACGCATGTGTGATCGCTCTTAACCTCTGCTTTAAAATCAACTTGTGCAAGTCCACTTTCATCCCATCCTAGAGAACTGTGTACACTTGAGAAGTGTTCATCTTCAGAGAAATTATCGAGCACAACGTGAAGGGGTGCTTTAAACAGAGTCGAGAACGAGCCGGCAAATTCAAAACCGTCCCAACCGAGTTGAGGAAGGGCATCGATAGGAGTCTCAATCGCCGCAAGCCAGAGATACCCATAATTCTCGACCACTTGGTAGGCTACGGTATCACAGTGAGCAAGTGTTGGTTGAGCCGGACTGCGACCATGACCAAGAGCATCAAAGTTCCAGCCGTGGTAGGGACAAGCTAATGTGCCGTCAGAACGAACAAAACCTTGAGAGAGTGCGGCTTTTCGGTGTGGACAAGCGTCATTAAGAGCAGCAGCACGCCCATTTCCATCGCGAAACAGAACGTAGCGGCGTTCCCCTAATTCGACACGAACTGGAGTTTTCCCTAGAAGTCTTGCTGGCAGCACCGGGTGAAAGAAGCGAGTCAGGTCAGGGATAGCCTTCTTCATTTAAATCCTCCTAGTCTTATTAGCGCTAGATAACAGTGAAATTTGTTCGTCAGTTAGGCAGTATAAAAAGTGAGTCAACCAACCTGATTTTATCCCCCAAGTTTCTTAAGGACTACTTCGATATCTTGGTTCATCCATGCAGCGCAGCATGGTATTGCGCCCGAATAACCTTTAGGGAATGATGGATAAGCTCTTCCTTTAACCCCCGCCAAATGGTAAACCGAACTACCTTTTTCTTTGTATGATTCAACCTCCTTGGGACTGGGTTCTGGGTAGACTTCATTTAATAACACAAGCTCTCGCCAAACATGTGGAATGTAGTTTGAAAGAACAAACGAACGCGATATGTTGATTAAGATTGCCGGACTACCCTTGAGATGAGCCGGCCAAGAATAGGAAACCTGTTCTTCAGAGTCAAGATCGACGCAGTAAACATCTCTTCCTTTGATCTGCCGAATTACTCTGCGCCCAATGAATCCATTTCCGCCAAGCACGATGAGAGGGATGTCTCCGATGTAACCCTCCTCAGTCTGTACCTTTGATATGCCCTTTAAAATACATTTAATCACCACTTCGGTTTCACTCATTGATCGGATGATTCGATTCCTGTATAAAACTCCAGGGAGGACACCAGCAAAAGCATTCTGTGTCGCACCGCTTATTTGACGAATGTCCTCCACTCTTGATGCAAATTGGATTAGGTTTTCTTTGTTGTCGGCTCGGTAGAAGTCATCTTCGTTGCTCGATATGAAAAACTTCAAGCCCAATTTTCCGTCTTGGATGAAAAAGCCAGCAAGAAATGGAGTCCACTTGTAGGTTTTTATATAGCTTCTGAAACTAGGGAAGGCATATGGTTCCAGATACCCCTGTTCTACGCTATAACCTACGAAAATCGTTCGCAGAAACTTCCATCTTTTGTTCAAGAACCCCACTGCAAGATAGACTACCTTGTGATTGAAGATTAGATTGAAGATTAAGCAGAACAACCGCCTATGGAAATTGATGTTGTTTAGCTTCACTTCGCATTCGTTCGATGCAACAAGAGTATTGATAGCGGTATGGAATACGTTAGTGTCATCTGCTTTCATTTTTCGTCAATTTCTGCGTGTTTATATTTATGTAGAGAGACAAATTATTTGACCAAAGCGACAGATTGTTCGTCATCTATCAAAATACTTTCGCATCGCCTGTTCAAGCAATTTCTACAACTTCATATCACAAACGCCAAAAATTAAATCCGCTTCCATCCAAGCTTGCAGGCGGGAAAAAATTGACTTTTAATTTGTCGCTACGGTCAAATAATTCGTCTTTCTACAGCGCACATGATACAGTCCATCTGTATTCAGTCGGCGATCAAATTCGTTGGCTTCGTACTGCACGTTTGCTATTTGGAGCTTTCTAATTCTGACCTCTGATTTTTTCAAAAGTGATTTATTTAGTTTAATGGTTGCTATGTACTAACTACTAAGTTACAGGTTATCAACAGGATAAACAAGGGTTATTAGAAAATGTCCTACTTTTCCCACTTTTCCCACTTTTCCCGCTTCACTGAAACAGTGTTTTTGTAGCTGATTTTCTCTTAGAATCCCCCCGATCTTCAGCTTGGACATCCCCCAGGGTCAAGCTTTTGACCGAAGAGCGATGGCGGAACGCCCACGCCCCGTCGATCGCCAGTTTCCTTGTAGTGTTACTCCTGCACCGGATACCGATGCATCATTTCCTCAATCACCACTAGCTCATGGCGGGTACGCCATCTCTACTCATTCCACTTCATCAACACCCCATCCACAATCGCAATCCCCCACTGCGGAAACTTAACCAGCACCTTTTTAATCACAATCTGCAAAGCCGGATCATCATTCCAGCACCTATCCAAGAAGTCCAACCCCGGATTCTGTCCCGAATTCGCTACTACTTTGAGTTTCTGCATCCGCTCCGGTCGCATATTTGACCGCGCAACAATCGCCTCATGTGACCATTTTTCAGCGTTGGGGACAGGTGTGGCGGAATTTTCGCCCTCATCAACTGCTTCGATTTCTACACCCGAAACTGAATTTTCAACTAACAACGAAGCGGGATTACCCTGTTCTACCTGCACCTGAGTTTGATTAGCGATGGCTACGCCCGCCGCAGGTATCGCAGAATTTAGAGAAAATTCATTTTCAGCAGCAGACGCGGCGTAACGCAGTATAACTATGACCAGTGCGATCGCTTATCCAAAATTATTCAACCCGATCAACAATTTGTTAGCTACGGCTATGATTTGTTAAGCAATGTTACATCTTTGACAACAGAGGCGGGAACCACTAGCTACGGTTACGATAAACTGAATCGTTTGGATACTGTTAAAGATGGCAATCGCACCTTAGCAGATTACGATTATGATGCTGTTGGCAATTTAATTCAAACTAAGCTGGCTAATGGTTCTGTTGAATCACGCCAGTACGATGCTGTTACCCTTGCGGGGCAACTAGCTACATTTAGCGGCATTGGTTTTGGAGTTGGCTATATTGCTGGTGCTGCCGCTAATGGTGCAAGTGGCGAAGAAATTCTGGGTATGTTTGGTGAATGGGGAGCCGGTTTTGCTAGTGGTGTATCTGGTGGTTTCTTAACAGATGTTTATGAATATACCACTGGTAAGAAAATTGAACCAAACCATGCCATGCTCTACAACGCTGGTAATGTTACTGGGATTGGCATATCCTTCTTGACAGGTATGCAAGCGGCTACCTGGGCAAAGACTGGGGTTGGCCCTCTGAAGTGGGTAGCGGCAGTGAATACTGGGCTTGACGTATATGGGGCAGCTAAAGCCACTTCTAACCTTTACCAAAGTTACCAAGATAATGGGAAGTTTGAACGAAAGGATCTTTGGAACTTGCTGGCTTATGTGCCTTTTGCTGGGGCATTGTTAGGTACTAAGAAATTTTTTGCTGCTAATAAAGCGATTAATACTGCCACTGAAAGTGCTAATGAACTCCTGAAAACTCCTGGAAAAGCAATTACAGAAACTGGTAATTGCTTTGTTGCAGGTACGGAAATTATTACGGCTGAAGGTATCAAGAATATTGAGGATATTCAGGTTGGTGATTGGGTAATTGTTGATGATCCCACGACACCAGGAGAGATTGAAGCACGGCAGGTGTTAGATACGTTTGTACGTGAAACTACTGCTTTGGTTGACCTATATGTTGATGGAGAGGTAATTTCTACTACTGGAGAACATCCTTTCTGGACATCTGATAAAGGTTGGGTAAAAGCCAAAGACTTGCAAGTAGGGTCATTACTGCAAACTGAAGATGGCAGGATTATTGATGTTGATAGAATTGAGAAGCGAGAAGGGGAGTTTGAGGTTTATAACTTTAGGGTTGAGGGAATTCCGACTTATTTTGTATCTGAACTAGGCATTTTGGTTCACAATATTTGTGTTTACACTACCACAAATAGTCGAGTTGATCTAAATCGCCCTGAAGGTACATTCGTTACATTTGAAGACCTTACAAATTTCAGAACACTATATAATCACATAAGCAATAATGTACCACCTACTAGTAGACGGGCGAAGCAATATTTTCTTGACTTTGTTACTGAAATCGATGTTCCAGAAGAGGCTTTGCTCCTCGACCCACATCGTTTAATAGGGCCTACAAGATTTATTCCTCCCAATACAAATGGAGCTAGAATTACTAGGGAATGGAGTGTTACAGAACCAGTTATAGGAGAGCCACCAGTATATAAATTGCTAGATTAGTAAATCTACTTACAACAATGAAACAAATAATAGAAAATGTAAAACAAACCATAGCGCAAAAAGAAATACTTTGGGCTCATCCAATTGCGCTTGAACTACAAAAATATCACTATAGTTTGGCAATTCAATGGGCAATAGAATGTATACAAATATATTCATCCGAGATTAAATCGGACAAACTTTCACAGCTTAATAAATATATTCAGCAAGCTGTACAAGAGCAAAATATTTTAACTCCTTCACAGTGTGATGAAATTAGTCGAGAAATATGGTATTTGCCTGAAAGGGAAGAAATTCAAACTGCCATAGCTCGACTGTGGGCATCTATCGCAGCTTTTAGAGATGGAGAAGAACAGGGTGGGATCATAGAAACTACTAGAACTGTTGAATTATTATTACCCGATATATCTGATCGTCGTTTATTAGATCGATACCTGGAAGCAGCTGTAAGAATTTGTGAAGCATACAAATCACAAAACTAGCTCTGTTCTCTAAAAGGGTTGTTACTCTCCTCGCTCGCTAACCCTCCCACTTAATTAGCACCCCATCAACACGAGCAATTCCCCACTGCGGAAACTTCGCCAGCAACTTTTTGATCATTATTACAAGTGCCGGGTCATCATTCCAGCACTCTTGCAAAAAGTCAAACCCCGGATTCTCACCCGAATTCGCCGCTCGATTCAGTTTTTCCCTTCTTACAGGTCGCAGATTTGACCGCGCTACAATCGCCTCATGCGACCACTTTTCAGTTTGTGACACTCGCGGCGCGGAACTTTCACCCTCATCAACTGTTTTGATTTCTACACCCGAAACCGAGTTTTCACCCGTAAACGTTGCAGAATAACTTTGTTGTACCTGCCCCTGAGTTTGATTAGCGATCGCTTTCTTGGAAGAAAATTCATTTTTAGCGACGGACGCGGCGGAACAAGTATCTTCATGACAATCCCTCGATTCAACGCTACAATCCTGCTTTTCACCCAACAACAAAGCAGATTCACCCTCTGCATCATCCACAAGCGCCAGCGTCGTGCAGTCCATTGCCGTAGGCGATTCTTCAAGTTCTGACGCGCTTTCGATATGTGAAGGCGACGCGCCCCTCAAGGGCGCATGAGCCGTTTCCTCAACACGCGGATTTCGAGCAAGCGCGTCAGAACCAACTACCATACCAACAACCTTAGTTGGTTGTTGGTAGGTAGTTGAGGGGTAGTTAAAAACGTTGTTAGGATTTTGAAACCCTTGCAATTGTTCACTTTTTTGACCATTCTTTTGGAATGATTCCAAATCAGACTGAATTTGTTCCACTTCGAGGTGGTTTTCATTCCGTTCGGGCGCATTTGTTTTCTCCCCGGCGTGGACAGCTTTCTCGTCACAAGAATTGGTTTCTCCAGACATGGATGATTCCCAGTAAAAGCGATTGTAATAACCGTGAAGATTACGGACACGGTAGCCAATCAACCCAGGTCTACCAGAAGGCAAGCGGCCAAACACTTCCTCAAACTGAAACAATCCTTGGGCAGTCAACGCCGCCCCTGCTTTTTGCAAAGATTTGTAGGTGAGATTAGTATCGAGTTTATGGGCAGAACCGCCAAATTGTTCAGCCGCCACGCTATCTAACCAAAGCTGTTGTACAGATGGAGGCTGCTGACGAACCCACTTAATATCTTCAATTGATACTTTGCAGTGTGGTCTAATCGATTTATCTGCATCCGTCTGTTTGCGATCGCTTCGCTGTTTGCTGCCACCGCTGATTGCTTTTAACGCTGTAGTCATATTTCCTCCTAAATTTGCATGACAATATGAACGGCATGGTTGCAATGCCGCGTTTAAGTCTTTTAGCTATTCTCTTAGCGAGTCTTTATTTACTGGTTTTCGCCCTGCCAAAACCGCAACTCTTCCCTGGAATAGCTTTTTAGTCGAATGGCACTAAGAAAAGCTATAAGCTATGCAGGATAAGGACTACAGCTTTAAGGCTCACTCCCGCAGTAATGGCATAAGTCAGGCGATGGCGGATAGAAGGATGATGTACAATCTAAAAATTTTTTGGAGGTAGAAAAAGCTTACTCGTTCATGAAATACTTTCTTTGAGACGAGCAAGCAA
>NZ_JACJQM010000189.1:0-7874 GCF_014696655.1 Nostoc sp. FACHB-888
ATCGCTCCTGGTGCCGATAAGCAGAGTGATGCAGCACTCGTTGCTTACGTCCGAGAAGCTTGTGATACGGTGTATCATCCGGTCGGCACTTGCAAAATGGGCACTGACCTAATGGCAGTGGTAGATCCTGAACTCCGGGTACATGGAATTGAGGGGTTGCGTGTCGTAGATGCTTCCATCATGCCAAGGATCACCACAGGAAATACAAACGCGCCCACCATTATGATTGCCGAAAAAGCAGCCGATTTAATTAAAGCCGCAGGTTGCCTTTCACAGCAAGTACTTTCACCTTCAGCGCTCGCAAATTAACTCACCCACGCAAAGACAAGGGAAAGGCTTCTGACAGCATGGATACGGGATGTCGGCTCAGGGACAGCAAACTGGAAAACCCAACAGATTGCGAATCCATTTTCCCTATTTGGCAAAGCCAAACTAAAACTACTAAATCATGTTCAAACTATCCGTTAAATTGTCTGTTGCACTGGTCATTGTTACAGCATTAGTCCTGATCGGTTTGCAATCTTTTCAAGCAAAGCCTGTTCTATCTGAAACGCCAGATATACAAGCTCTGAATCAGTGAAAACTTGTTGCAACTGCCTCCACACCCCCCAACCTTGTGAGTGCCGTATTGGGAGGCAGACCTGTTTATGTGCTGTACGTGACCCGATCCGAAGATACTGTCTTGGTGCATTGTTACCCTACCTATGAACCCACAATCACGATTCGAGCGATGGGGGGTAATTCCAATGCCAACACTTAGAGGGAAGGGGTCATGACCTGCCGTTCTTCTGCATAAAAACTATACTGTGCAACCCATCTGAAAAGAAAACATACACCAAGAAATTTTCATCTGCACAACATGATGACGAAATTCTGAGTCCGCCTAGCTTTACTTTCCGCATAAGACAACAAATCGACTCACAAAAAAGGAGACTCTAATGCCTTACGTTACTGCCGGTAAAGAAAACTCTGGAAACATCGATATTTATTACGAAGATTTCGGAGCAGGTCAGCCCATTGTGCTAATCCACGGGTTTCCTCTAAGCGGTCATTCTTGGGAAAAGCAGGTAGGAGTTTTGTTGGACAAGGGCTATCGGGTCATCACTTACGATCGCAGAGGCTTTGGTGATTCTAGCCAGCCGTCGTTTGGCTATGACTACGACACCTTCGCTGCGGATTTGAACACGCTTATGACAGAACTTGACCTGCACAATACAGTGCTAGTCGGCTTCTCGATGGGGACTGGCGAAGTCACGCGCTATTTGGGCAAGTACGGCTCAGAGCGCGTCAGTAAAGCAGTGTTAATGGCTCCAGTACCACCCTTCCTAGTGAAGACAGACGACAATCCCGAAGGGGTCGATCGCAGTGTATTCGACGGAATTATGAAGCGTATCGTAGAGGATCGTCCAGCATATCTATCCGCATTTTTTAAAGACTTTTACAACATAGATGTGCTTATGGGCGGTCGCATCAGCGAAGAAGCCATCCAGATGAGTTGGAATGTTGCAGCAGGAGCTTCCGCTAAGGGAACTCTGAACTGTGTACCATCGTGGCTGACCGATTTCCGTGACGATCTGCCACATATTGACGTACCAACCCTGATCATTCATGGAGATGGCGATCGCATCCTTCCATTTGAGTCCACCGCAGCGAGGCTGCCGAAGCTAATTAAAGACAGTCGCCTTGTGTTAATACCTGGCGGTCCGCACGCTATAAACTGGACTCATGCAGATCAAGTCAATCCTTTGCTGCTGGACTTTCTTAAAGAAAATTAAGCAGTTTTTTATGGAAATTGGCACGTCCGATGATCCAACTGCACCGCCACCCCCTGTTACGGATGCAGATATCCAAACAACGATCGCCCTGGCTCCTTAGGATTTGTGTAAAAATAACCTGAACAATTTTTGTGCGAAAGCTAGATTTAGCAAGCTATTCCAAATAAATTTTGTACAACTTATTTTTACATGATGCCTTAATACGGTCTAACCATTCTTCCTCTTGTTTACTTAGAGACGATAATGACAATCAACGAGAAAATCACGCTTGACAGCATCACTCAAGCCGTTGTTAATCATGGCGATCGCGGCAAATCTCACCCGCGACTGTATGAAATTTACACAAGCTTGGTTCAACACTTGCATGACTTTGTGCGTGAGGTGAATCTGACCCAATCAGAATTGCAGCAGGGACGTAATTTTCTCAACCAGGTAAGTCATCATACTCAGGAGATTCCCACTGGAGAGATCCATTTGTTGACAGATTTACTAGGGATATCAGAGTTGGTAGAACTGCTGGACGATGCCCATCTCGGTACAGAAAGCAATTTAGAAGGGCCATTGTATGTAGCGAATGCACCAGAACGACAGATGGGCGATCACTTAGGCATTGATCCAGAAGGCGACACACTTTTCCTGTCAGGCAGGGTTTTAGATTTGAACTATCAACCGATCGCCAATGCTCTGATTGATGTTTGGCAACCCAATTCCATGTCAGGCAGGGTTTTAGATTTGAACTATCAACCGATCGCCAATGCTCTGATTGATGTTTGGCAACCCAATTCCAAAGGATTATATGACATTCAAGATCCATCTGTGCAACAGGGGAACTTTCGGGGACGTTTCAAAACAAGTGCCAGTGGCAAGTATACGTTTGAAACCGTGGTGCCACTAGGTTACAACGTGCCAGTGAGTGGTCCATCTGGCGAGTTATTGCGACTACTAGGACGGCATCCCTGGCGGGCGGCTCATATCCATTTTAAAGTCACTGCCCCAGAGTACACTTTGCTAACCACACAAATTTTTATTGCTGGCGATCCTTACCTGGATTCAGATACAACCTTTGCAGTGCGATCGGCGATCGTTGAATTACAAAAGCACGAAGCACTAGACGAACTCAAGGCACAGAATCAAAGTAAACCATTTTACACAACGGAATTTGATTTTGTGTTGAAACCCGTTACTCTCAGTAGCGGAGAATCATAAAACAACCGCTGCACATTATGTCTACACCATCAACCCAGAACAATCCGCTCATTGGCATTTGGAAATTAATTTCTGCAACTGCTATTCACGCTGATGGAACGGTGACTCCAGGTGTGTATGGAACTCATCCTGTTGGCTACATCACTTACACGTTAGATGGTCACATGATGGTGATGTTTTCTAGGAGCGATCGCCCACCGCTAAGTCAAGAGGTTCAATCGCCGCTGAGTCCACAGATGCAATCTCTACCTGTTGAAGAGCTTGCTCAAGCATTCACGACATTCAATGCTTACGCTGGAACTTATACATTGAGTGGGAACACAGTAACTCACCAGATCGAAATTGCATCAATTCCTAATCGGGTTGGTACAGCGTTAGTTCGCACCTTTACTCTGAGTAAGAACCAAGTGACGCTCTTGACACCGCCAGTTTTAAGTGATGGTGTTGAGAAGGTTTTCGAGTTGGTGTGGGAGCGTATTTAACCCTCATTTATCATTTTGGGAGAATCCAATCGCCCAAACGGTTACGCAGCTTTAGTTTCCACTTTTTGTCTATAAACTTTAGTTTCTGTTAGGAAATAAAGCCTCAAACCTGGATTAAATTAAAGTTCCAGAATTGGGCTGAGATTATTGTTTTCCGAGAGTGATAAAACAGGGTTAATTACTAATTTCACCACTTATAAACCTATAAGGAGTAAAGTCATGACCACATACCGCATGATCGCGATAGATGGTTTGTCCAGCAGGAATATAGAGGTGACAACAAGGATGATTTTTACATCGAAAAAAGTTCAAAGATTATTGCTGTTGCTACTCGCATTTAGTGTTGTCGTTATCGTATCGATGCATCCAGCATCAGCCATTTTTAAGAAATTACCCCAAGCGTCCGGCTCTAAACCTTTGATCGTTCTGGTTCATGGTACCAATGCCGATGCTACATCATGGCAACACGTCATTCCGCTTTTGCAACAGGATGGCTATACAGTGACCGCTGTGCAAAATCCGCTTACTTCTTTGCCAGACGACATTGCCACAACCAAGCGGGTAATTGATGCCCAACGGAGACCTGTTGTTGTGGTCGGACACTCCTATGGTGGAAACGTGATCACAGCGGCGGCGGCTGGCAACCCGCAAGTGAAAGCATTGGTTTATATCGCTGGTTTTGCACCAGAACCAGGCGAAACGATTAGCGAGTTAAGTAGCAGATATGCTCCCCCTCCACTCAGTAAAGCACTTGTAGCTGATACAGCAGGGTTTCTCTACATTGATCGTGAAAAGTTTCACGAGGTCTTTGCTAAAGATGTATCGACAGTCGAGGCGCGGGTGATGGCAGCGACGCAGAAGCCACCCGCCAAGGCGGTCTTTGACCAATCAGTGGAAAGCGCAGCTTGGAAGACAATTCCCTCATGGTATCTCGTGGCTCAGGAAGACCAGGCAATTAACCCTGAGCTTGAGCGATTCATGGCAAAGCGAATCGATGCTAAGACAACTGAGATCAAAGCAAGCCATGTGGCCTTTATCTCTCATCCAAGAGAGGTTGCGAACCTGATTATTGAAGCAGCAAAGTTTCCTCCTGTGAAGTAATCCCAATCGCCGCATGAAGTAACGTCAAACGCAAAGGAGATGGAAATGCACACCCAATATTATGACGACATTATTATCTGCGGCGGCAAAGCGGGTAAAACCCTGGCACCTGCACTAGTCGCGGACGGACGCAAAACCGCTCTGTGGAACGCAGCTTAAACATGATTGGTGGCTCGTGCCCTAATATTGCCTGCATTCCCAGCAAAACGATGGTGGCAAGTGCAGAGGTGGCAAATACTGTGCGAAACAGTGCTGCCTATGGCATCAACACGGCACCGCCCACGGTTGATTTGGCGGCAGTGATTGGGCGCAAACGATTAGTCGTGCAGTCCCTACGACCAATAAATCTCAACAACTTGCACACCGCATTGGGGGACAATCTGATCATTGGCACAGCTCGCTTTGTCGCACCTAAAACGATTGAAGTTGCAACAGATGAAGGAACAACTCGCTTACTCACCGCAGAACGATTGTTTATCAATACAGGCACGCGACCATTGATTCCATCGGTGCCGGGACTCGAAGAAGCTGGGTTTTTGACCAGCGAGTCGATCATGGAGCTAGAACAGTTGCCAGAGCATCTGCTCGTGCTTGGGAGTGGCTACATTGGGTTGGAGTTTGCCCAAATGTTTCAGCGTTTTGGCTCTCGCGTCACTGTCATTGGGCAGAGTGAGCAAATTCTGTCACAGCACGATCCAGATATTGCAATTGCCGTTCAAACACTTTTAGAACGAGACGGCATTGAATTCTTGCTGAAGACGAAGGTATCAAGGGTCGATCACTCTGGCAATGTAACTAAACTTCTGATTCAAGTCGCCGATCGTGAGATCAGCCTTGAGGGTTCGCATTTGCTAATAGCCGTCGGTCGTGCGCCAACTACCGATACCTTAAATCTAGCTGCTGCTGGTGTGGCAACCGATGCACGCGGATTTATTCCAGTCAATGATCGCTTGGAGACAAACATACCGAATATCTGGGCGTTAGGCGATATCAATGGTGGGCCGCAATATACCCATGTGGCACTGGACGATTATCGGATTATCAAAGTGAATCTAATTGATGGCGGCAACCGCAGCACACAAGATCGCTTGGTACCATCCTGCCTTTTCATCGACCCAGAACTGGCTCATGTGGGTCTGACCGAAACCGAAGCGCAGCAACAAGGGTATGCCATTCGAGTGGCGAAGCTGGATACAAGAGACATTATGCGAGCGGTAACACAAAGTCAAACCGATGGACTCATGAAAGCGATCGTGGATACCGAGACAGGTCGTATTCTTGGTTGTTCGCTATTATGCCATGAAGCAGGTGAAGTAATTTCGACAGTGCAAATGGTGATGCAAGCTCAAATGCCCTATACCGTTCTGCGTGATGGAATTTTGACTCATCCCACGATGACTGAAGGGTTAAATATGCTGTTTTCAAACCTGTAAGCAGGTACTTGCGCAGACACCTCACAATTCTTTACACCAACTCTTTCATCCCTCAACAACCATAGGACTCATCCAAAATGAAAAAACTAGAAGGAAAAGTCGCTCTTGTCACCGGCGGTACCAGCGGCATCGGTCTTGCCACTGCCAAGCGCTTTGTCGCCGAAGGAGCGTATGTCTTTATCACGGGTCGTCGCCAAACTGAACTTGATGCCGCCGTGAAAGAAATTGGTGAAAACGTCACGGGTATTCAGAGCGATGCCTCGAATCTTGCAGACCTTGATCGCTTGTTCGCCACAATCAAGCAAGAGCAAGGACACCTCGATGTGATCTTCGCCAATGCTGGCGGTGGAGGACTTGCCCCACTTGGAGCCATCACCGAAGAAGACTTTGACAAAACGTTCAACACTAATGTAAAAGGTCTGCTGTTCACCGTGCAGAAGGCACTTCCTCTGTTGCCAGAGGGCGCTTCCATCATTCTGAATGCCTCGACTGCTTCTACCGTGGGCACCCCAGCCTTTAGTGTTTACAGCGCTACCAAAGCCGCCGTGCGCTCGTTTGCTCGCAATTGGACACTCGACCTTAAAGAGCGCAAAATCCGGGTTAACGCCATTAGTCCTGGCGTGGTTCCTACTCCTGCATACAATCACTTGGGACTGAGTGATGAGCAGGTGCAGGAATTCGTAGACAGCCAAGCCATCACTATCCCACTGGGCAGAGTAGGCACACCGGATGAGATTGCCAAAGCCGTCGTCTTTCTCGCTTGTGATGACAGTAGCTTTGTTAACGGCATCGAGCTGTTTGTCGATGGCGGTATGGCACAGATTTGAAGTGACCTAAAAATAAGTTGATTTAACCGTTCATGGAGGATTAAGCGATCGCTCTGTGGACGGTCACGTAAATAGCGCACCAGGCTGGACTCAGCAGGCTGCTGTTCCGAGCAGAGCATCTGATTTATCCGCAGAGATTATGACCAATAAGGCTGGTCACGCTTGTACAGCTTTTGGACATTAGAACTCTTGCATAATTATTTTGTGGTATGATGATGGGTTATTTTAATTTCCGCTATTGATGAGAGGTTATAAATTTTTTCGAGCAAGTATTATTAGGCGATGGCGTTGCGCCCACCGTAGGTGAAGGCTCACTTAAAAAATGGCAACAAACGTTGTTTCAGTTATTGATTAATCACTGAAAATATTTGATAACTTTGATTTTTTACTTAATTTATATGCCTAATTCGTGGTTATAAATTCCCGCAATTAAATTAGACCTTAAGCCAAAACGTCGGTGACGGTTTCGATATCTATCAGACAAAATTTTAAATATCTTTAGACGACGATTTACGTGTTCAACAGTGATTCTTAATCGATTAAGTTCTCGATTATATTTCTTTTGTTCTTTTGTCAACTTCTTATTTTTTGGTTTTTTAATTGGGGTTTCACTTAATTGATGAATTTTAGTGATTCCTTGATAGCCTTTATCCGCTATTACTTTGAGTAATTCTCCAAATCTTACACCACTGGTTTTAAATAGCTTAAAATCATGAATTTTCCCCAAACCATGAGCTAAACAAATGATCTGACTACTTTTTTGATGGATAATTACTTGCGTTTTTAACGTATGTTCCCCCTGTTTGCCACTAAAAAATCTTTTTTGACCTTTATTAGGTCTTTCAATCGGGCTTTCCATGACATCCATCACAACCAAATTTTCTTCAGATGACATTTTCCATAATTCTTTCTTCCCAGGCAGACTAAACTTTCTTGAACTAATTAAAATCCCATCTTCCGCACTTCAAAAAGTATTATAAATAATACAAAAATAGTTACTAAGAATATTCATACTATTAAGTATTAATACTGGTAATAGTTATTGGCTGG